>CAYOHO010000060.1:0-8841 GCA_964403755.1 uncultured Oscillospiraceae bacterium | reverse complement strand
CGGCAGCAGCTTCAGTGCTGCCGAAAGTATCAGGGGTGCTGCCGAAAGCATCAGGGGTGCTGCCGATGCCTTCTGCCGACGGTTCCGGCTGAGCCAGCGGAGCTGGCTGAGCCAGCAGGACGAGCCAGTCGAAATCACGCAGAGCCTGCCGGCCGTGCGGCAGGCTGCAGCAGCGGCCGCTGCGGCCTGGCTGGCAGAGCCCTGCCAGACCGGCCACCTGGCTTTCGGACAGGTCGCGGATATCGCCAAAGCTTTCCCGGTACCATTGCCGGAGGACACGGCTGAGGATGGCCGGGTGCAGGGCTGCCGCCGCCCGGACCGGCAGGGCGGCGACCTGGCCGGGCAGGATCCGCTCCGGCAGCCGCAGATCTGCCTCAGCCGCAACGGCGTGGCCGGAGGCAGACTGGCCGTGGCTGGCGGCAGCGGCGCCAGGCTGGGCTCGCAGCTGGCCCAGCGCCTCGACTGCCTGCTGCTGCAAGCAGTCGGCATCCTGGCGCAGCAGGCGGGCTGCCCGGGCCAGGGCGGGTACAGCGTCGAAGCCGAAGGCTTCGTTCAGGGCCGGGAGCACGCGATGACGCAGGCGGTTGCGGGTTGCCTCTGTCTCGAAGTTGGTGGCATCGATGCAGGGCTCGAGGCCGCGCCATTGTACATAGGCATCGATGCGGGCGCGCGGGATATCAAGCAGCGGCCGGATCACCAGGCCATTCCGGGGCCGCATGCCGGCGAGTCCATCGATGCCGCTGCCGCGGCCAAGGTTGAGCAGTACGGTTTCGGCCTGGTCATTGCGGTGGTGACCGACGGCAATGCGGATGCCGGCTTCCAGAAGTTCAGATTGCTCGGATTCTGACAGGTGCAGATTGAATGACAAGGAAGAAGGCAGCGACTCCGGCAAGGACGAATGCAATGCCGGGGCAGCCGCCGGGCCAGCCGGCGCGGGAGGCTTTGACGGTGTGTGCGATGCCGGGGCAATCGCCTCATCATCAGGCACGGGCTGTACGGGAAGGACAATCAGGCTGTCGGCCGGTCCTGCCGGGTATTCAATGGCCTGCTGATCCGTCGCTTCGGCAGCGGCTGGCACGTCCGGGTCCTGGTAGAGGCAGTGGCGCGCCTCTGGTCCAAAATGGCGGCCGGCACTGCCGGCGTGGCTTTGCGCCGCGGCGGCGGACTCGCTGGTCCTGGCTGCCAGCATGGCCTCATGACGGGCGATGGCTTCAAAGAAAGCATAGCGGACGTGCCGGCCGGCCTCTTCCGGGCCCTGGCCGCAGGCTGCCGCTTCGGCTGCGATATCGCGGTGCTCGACATACAGGCGGATGCCCATGTCCGCGCAGAGGCGGCGGACGGCTGCCTCATCGGCATCGGCAGCGGCGCCGCGCAGGCCGTGATTGAGATGCGCCGCGGTCACGGTAAATCCGTGCCGCGGCGCCATCCGGTGGAGCAGGTCAAGCAGGGCCAGGGAATCCGGCCCGCCGGAGAGGCCGACGATGATCCGGCCGCCTTCGGGGAGGAGGCCGTTCTGTCGGCAGAAATCCAGGACTTCGGGCAGCAGATCGGCGTTCGGTTTCATGGCGGGCGCCTCAGAATGGCGGCGGCTCGGTTGGGAGCCAGCCTTCATCCTTCTCGAAGAACATGGTGAAGCGCGGCCGCCAGCTGAGGTGGATGCTGCCGGTCTCGCCCTGGCGGTTCTTGGCGATGATGACCTCGGCCTCCTCGACTTCGAGGGGCTGGTGGTCAGCGTCGTAGTAGTGCTCGCGGAACAGGAACATGACGACGTCGGCATCCTGCTCGATGGCGCCCGAGTCGCGCAGGTCGGAAAGCAGCGGCTTCTTGTCCTGGCGGGCTTCGCAGGCACGGCTGAGCTGGGAGAGCGCGATGACCGGCACGTTCAGCTCCTTGGCCATGATCTTGAGCGAGCGCGAGATCTCGGAGATCTCCTGCTGCCGGCTCTCGACCTTGCTCGAGCCGCTGCCGCTCATCAGCTGCAGGTAGTCGATGATGACCAGTCCGAGCTTGTTCTCCAGCTTGAGCTGGCGGCATTTCGACATCATCTCCATGACGCCGGTGCCGGAGCGGTCGTCGATGTAGATCGGCGCGGCATACAGGTAGGGCAGGGCGCGCGAGATCTTGTCCCAGTCGTCGGGCTGCAGGTCGCCGGTGTTGAGCGAACGGGAGTTGATCTGCGACTGGGCGCTCAGCATGCGGTTGCCGATTTCCTCCTTGGACATTTCCAGGCTGAACACGGCTGCCGGCACGCGATAGAGCGTCGCCGCCTTCTGGGCAATGTTGAGGGCAAAGGCCGACTTGCCCATGCCAGGCCGGGCGGCCACGATGATCAGGGCGCCGGGGCGCAGGCCGCCGAGCGAGCGGTCGAGGCTGCGGAAGCCGGTCTGGACAAGGTGCTCGCGCACCTTGCCACGTGCGATGCTGGCCAGCTCGTTGACCGTGCGGCCCATGATGTCCTTGAGGCTCTCGAAGCCGACGGCGTCGCGGTTTTCACGGATGTCATAGATGCGCTTGGCCGCGATGTCGAGCATCAGGCCGGCCTCCTGCCCCTCCTCGAGGCAGAGTGCGGTGATGTCGTCCATGGCTGTCATGAGGCGGCGCAGGATCGACTTCTGACGCACGAGGTCGGCATAGTGGCCGGCGTTCGCGATCAGTGGCGCCTGGTCGGGCAGCGACGAGACATAGCCAAGGCCGCCGGCGTTGGCCAGCTTGCCGCGGCTGTCGAGCAGGTCGGCGACGGTGATGATGTCAACCGGCTTGCTCGCCAGGTAGAGCTCGCAGATGGTGTCGTAGATCAGCTGGTGGTCGGGGCGGTAGAAGTCCTCGGTCTTGAGGGTCGCCGTGATCTCGGCCAGCGGCTTGAGTCCCGACATGGCACAGCCAAGCACGCTCTGCTCGGCCTTGACATTGTTTGGGGGTACACGTCCGGCAGGCGGCTTGCGGCTGCCGGTCTCATCCTTGGACATCAGGCGCCTCCGGGTCAGTGCTCAAGTGCGACGACGTTCAGCTGGAACTTCACGGTGACGTCATGGTGGAGGCGGACTTCAGCTTCATACAGTCCGCAGGACTTGATGTGGTCGGGCAGCTTGATGTCGCGCTTGTCGACCTTCATGCCCTGGCGCTCCATGGCTGCGGCGACATCCATCGCCGTGACGGCGCCATACAGGCGGCCGCCTTCGCCGCACTTCATCGCCAGGGTGAAGACCTGCCCCTTGAGCCGCTCGCCAGTCTCGACAGCCTGCTGGCGCTCGCGCACCGCCTTGGCGGCCTCGGCGTTCTTGCGCGTCTTGACGGTGTTGAGGTTGGCAGGCGTTGCCTCGAGTGCCAGGTTCTGCTTGAAGAGGAAGTTGCGGGCGTATCCGTCCTGAACCTCGACAATGGCGTCAACCTTGCCGAGTCCTTTGACATCCTTGATCAAGATGACTTTCATATGGTCCCCCTGCCGGCTGCCGCGGGCAGCCGTTTCTATCCTGATGCGGGTGATTGCGTGTGGTGCACGGTTCCGCGTGTGCCTTTACTATACCAAATCGATGCATCTGAGGAAACAGATGACCGGTTCCGGCAGAAGCATTCCGGAGCCGCCGCGCCGGCCAGGCGCGGTCCGCCGGACGGTGCGGCCAGGCACTGCGGGAAGAAAAAAGCTGCCGGGGCGACTGGGTCGCACCGGCAGCGATTCTGCTTGCTTTCCTGGCAGCGGCTTATTCGCCGGCGTAGGGCAGCAGGGCGACATGACGTGCCCGCTTGATGGCGATGGTCAGGTCGCGCTGATGCTTGGCGCAGTTGCCAGACATCCGCTTCGGCAGGATCTTGCCGCGCTCGGACACGAACTTGCGCAGGCGCCCCGTATCCTTGTAGTCAATCAGGTCAACCTTGTCGGCGCAGAAGGCGCAGACCTTGCGGCGGGACCTTCTCGGACGCATGCCGCGGCCTTCGCGGTCACCGCCGCCATTGCCGCCACGTTTCATTTCAGCCATGAGAACCAGTCTCCTTTCGTAAAATCAGCGCATCATGAATTCAGAGCTCAAAGGGCAGTGCCGTGTCGTCGTCAGGCGAGGGGAAGAACCCATCGCCGCCCGACTGGGCGGCCGGAGCCTGGTACCCGCCCGCAGACGGTCCGGTGTCAGCGCCGCCTTCGCGGCGCGAATCGCCGAAGTAGATTTCGTCGGCGATGACCTCGGTCATGCTATGGCGCTTACCTTCGGCGTCATCCCAACTGCGGGTCTGGATGCTGCCGACGACGACCATGCGTGAACCTTTGCGGAAGTACTTGCTGGCGAACTCGGCCTGCTGTCTCCAGGCCACGATCGGGATGAAGTCAGCCTGCTTCTCGCCGGACGCGCTCTTGAAGCGGCGGTCGATGGCGAGCGTGAAGGTGCACACCGGGATCTGGCTCTGGGTCGTACGCATTTCGGGATCACGCGTCAGTCTGCCCATGAGGATTGCCTTGTTCATCGATGCGGTTTCCTTTCTGACACTCAGTCGTCAGTGCGGATCACAAGATAGCGCATGACACCGTCGGTAATCTTGAGCACGCGCTCGAGCTCCTTCGGGAATTCGCCTTCCGCACTGAAGTTGACGAGGACATAAAAGCCCTCCTTCTGGTCGTTGATTTCGTACGCCAGACGACGACGGCCCCAGACATCCTGCTTCTCGATGGTCGCGGACGATTCGATCAGCGTCTTCACCTTTTCGATGGTGGAAGCGGTCGCTTCCTCACCGAGCGTCGGGTTGAGAATGTACATTGCTTCGTATTTTCTTGCCATTCATTTCACCTCCTCTTGGACTAGCGGCCCTGTCCCGCAGACAGAGCGAGGATACTAGATTGATTACGATGCGCGTCGAAGCGCATAGCGTAAGAACTATATCACTCCACAAGCCGCAAGTCAAGGCACGTCGGCGTTTCAGGCGCCGCAGCCGCAAGGCCCAGGGCACCCGAGAGCGACGCCAGGCGGGATGATGGCAGGAACTGCGACGCAATGGCCGCGATTTTCAGGATTTTCAGGCGGCAGCCGCCGCCGTGCCGGCATGGCCTGATTATACGGCTGGCCGCCGTGATGCTGGCCGGCCGGCGCCTGACAGGGCCTGACAGGGGACAGCAGAAGGCGTCAAGCCAGTGCTACTCCGGGACCGGCATGTCCTGCTCCGGAGCCGGCTCGATCCGGTCGAGGATGCGGCGGACCAGCGTTTCCAGCTGGCGGGCAGTCCGTTCGTAGGCGGCGCGGTCGCGGCCGAACGGGTCGGCGATCTCCTCGTCAGGATGGCCGGCGGCTTCGCCGACCGTCAGGATATGGGCGGCACAGTCGGGCAGGATCTGCCGCAGGCGGTCGCGCTGATGGCTGCTCATGGTCAGGATGAAGTCCGCGGAAGCGGCCATCTCCGGACGGAACAGCCGGGCGCGGTGGGCACTGGCGTCGATGCCGAAGCCGTCCATCAGGACGATGCGGGCGTTGTCGCTGATCAGGTCGCCATCCCAGGCGGCAAGCCCCGCCGATTCGGCCTGGTGCGGCGTGCCGGCGGCAAGGTGGTTGAACAGGTAGGCTGCCATGGGGCTGCGGCAGGTGTTGCCGGTGCAGACAAACAGGTACTTCATGTCAGGCCTCCTTGTCAGGCGGGCATACTGCGGCGCCATTCCGGCACCGGCCGTCTACGCGGCTCTCCGGGCACGCCGCGCCGCCAGAGTCGGCGAGGGGTTCGGGTCCGCCGCCGGCCGCCTTGCGCAGGCGGTTGAGGTAGGCGGCGCCAATTCCGGCCGGGTCGGCACCCTCGGCGATGATCCGGTCGGCGCCGCAGGCGTCGAGCTGGCGCAGGGCTGCAAACAGACGGCTGGCGGCCGTCCGGGCCTGGGAGCGCGGGCCATGCGCGATCAGGCAGATGGTATGGCCGGGAATGTCGGCGGGTGCCGTCTCCCGGTCCGAAGCGGCAGCGGGCGCTGCGGTTCCGGCGGATGAAACGGCCGGCGCGGGGCTGCCCAGTTCCCGGATGCGCCAGCCGGCCGGAAGGCTGGCGGCCAGCAGGGCGGCGGTTTCCGTAGCACAGAACACGGCGGGCGTGTGGCCGGCTGCGAGGACGGCCAGGGTCTGCCGCACCAGTTCCAGGGCGCGCGCTTCCGCATGGTCGCCTTCGGCAATGCTCAATGGCGTGCCTGGTGCATAGTGGCGGTACTTCATGCCTGGAGAACGCGGCGCGGCGCTTCTGGCCGGCCGGGCGGGAACACCGGATGGCCGGGAGCCGGTGTTGTCCGGATGGGTGTGAGATGCACCCGCAGCCGGTTCGGCAGTCTCACTGGCCCGATGCCGGGCGGCGGCTTCTTCCACGGTCCAGACGGTGCCGGCAACGGCGCGCAGCTCCTCGATTGTGACGGCGCCGGGGCGCAGGACGACGGGGACCGCGCCGGTGACATCCAGGACCGTCGACTCGACGCCGAATTCGCAGGAACCGCCGTCAACGATCATCGGAATGCGGCCGGCCATGTCTTCCAGCACGTGGGCAGCCGTTGTCGGACTGGGCCGGCCGGAGCGGTTGGCGGAGGGAGCAGCCACGGGCACGCCGGCGAGCTCGATCAGGCGGCGGGCAACGGGATGCTCCGGCATGCGCACGGCGACGGTGTCGAGCCCGGCGGTGACTGCGTCGGGAACGCGGGCGGCACGCGGCAGCACGAGTGTCAGCGGGCCGGGCA
The DNA here is from genome assembly GCA_964403755.1 of uncultured Oscillospiraceae bacterium. Taxonomy (GTDB): domain Bacteria; phylum Bacillota; class Clostridia; order Saccharofermentanales; family UBA5734; genus JAXGXQ01. Next base: position 2,165 of record CAYOHO010000060.1, on the reverse strand, counting down.
TGAAGCGGGCGATCAGGGGCAGCGCCAGGTCCGGCAGATTGCCGGTGACGCTGCGGAGCTCGCTCAGGCTGGCGACATGGACGATCAGCGGATTGTCTGCTGGACGCCCCTTGGCGGCGAAGATGGCGCGGACCGCATCCGGGTCGAGCGCATTGGCGCCGAGGCCATAGACCGTCTCGGTCGGGAAGGCGACGACCTGACCGGCGCGCAGCAGCTCGGCGGCCGGCAGCAGGTCGGCGTCAGCCGGATGCTGTGGATCGACCGGCACGACAGCCGTGCGAAACGGGTGCGCCTCAGTCATTGCTGTCGCTCCCCTCCCCGCGCCCGAGCGCGTCGGCCCGGTCGGCCGTGGTCAGGGCGTTGATGAGCTCCTCGAGGTCGCCGTTGAGGATGGCTTCGAGCTTGTAGAGGGTCAGGCCGATGCGGTGGTCTGTCACTCGGCCCTGCTGGTAGTTATAGGTACGGATGCGCTCGCTGCGGTCGCCGGTGCCGACCTGGCTGCGCCGGGCCGAGGCAATCTCGCCATGCTGCCGGCTTTGCTCGCGCTCGAGCAGGCGGGCACGCAGGACAGCCATGGCACTGTCCTTGTTCTTGTACTGCGAGCGCTGGTCCTGGCAGGTGACGACCAGCCCGGTCGGCTTGTGCGTGATGCGGATCGCCGAGTCGGTGCGGTTGACGTGCTGGCCGCCGGCGCCGGAGGCGCGGAACGTGTCGATCTGCAGGTCGTTCGGGTTGATCTCGACATCGACGGCCTGCGCCTCGGGCAGGACGGCGACGGTGACGGTCGAGGTATGGATGCGGCCGCCGGACTCGGTCACGGGCACGCGCTGGACGCGGTGCACACCGCTTTCATACTTGAAGCGGCTGAAGGCGCCGCTGCCCTTGATCATGAAGACGATTTCCTTGAAGCCGCCGATCTCCGTCTCGTTCACATCGACGATCTCGGTGCGCCAGCCCTTGGCTTCGGCGTAGGCCTGGTACATGCGGTAGAGCACGGCCGCGAAGAGGGCGGCCTCTTCCCCGCCCGCACCGGCGCGGATCTCGACGATGACATTGCGCTCGTCATTGGGGTCGCGCGGCGTCAAGGCTTCTCGCAGTTCCAGCTCCGCCTGCTCGAGCCGGGTTTCCAGCGAACCGAGCTCCTCGCGGACAAGTTCGCGGAACTCGTAGTCATTGGTGGCGCGCAGCAGCTCGCGGTGCTCGCGGACATCCTCCTGCAGGGCGCGGTACTTTTCACAGGATTCCACCAGCGGCTGCAGGGTGGCATGCTCCTGGATGAGCTGGCGATAGCGGTCCTGGTCCGACAGCACCTTCGGGTCGGAAAGCAGGAGATTCAGTTCTTCATAGCGGTCAAGGACCGACTGGAGACGATCAAGCATGCGGGCTTCCTTTTCTGTAAAACATCGCTTCATTATAGCATAGAGCCGCCGCTGCTGCCGAGCCGGGTGGTTCACGACAGGCCGCGGATAGAGCGCGAATCCGGCAGGTCCGGCGCCGTACAGGTGCAAAGGCAGGCGAAAACCTTTGCGTGGCGGATGGATTTTCCGCCTGGAATCCTCTATAATAGGTTCGACTTTCGCCTTCGCCCGAACCATGAGAGGCCATCCCCCTGACGGACGCATTTCCGGAGGGTCTGCGTCCTGCTCCCGGGGAACGGCAGGTCAGCGTCCATTTGATCTCGGTATGAAAGGGGAAAAAACATGCTTAAAACACATGAAGTCGAGCAGATGTGCTGTGTTGCCAAGGGACCCAACCATGGTCCGGCACCGATCCCGCAGGAAGGCCGCTGGGTCCAGGCCAGGGAAATCAAGGATATTTCCGGATTCACCCACGGTGTCGGCTGGTGCGCACCGCAGCAGGGCACCTGCAAGCTGTCGCTGAACATCAAGGAGGGCATCATCCAGGAGGCGCTGGTCGAGACGATCGGCTGCACCGGCATGACCCACTCGGCCGCCATGGCTGCTGAAATCCTGACCGGCAAGACCATCCTCGAGGCCATGAACACCGACCTCGTCTGTGACGCGATCAACACCGCGATGCGCGAGCTGTTCCTCCAGATCGTCTATGGCCGCAGCCAGTCCGCCTTCTCCGAGGGCGGCCTGCCGATCGGCGCCGGCCTCGAGGACCTGGGCAAGGGCCTGCGCAGCCAGGTCGGGACGATGTTC
>CAYOHO010000059.1:0-8932 GCA_964403755.1 uncultured Oscillospiraceae bacterium | reverse complement strand
TGGCCGAAGCGCCCAGTTATGGCTTGCCCGGTGTGGTGTTCGACCCCAACGCCAGGTGCTGTCGAACCGGCTGCACGGGTTCCGCCGGCAGCGCTGACGCTGCCATTGCCATTGCCGTTGCCATTGCCGTAACCATGGCCATTGGCGCCATTGCCATTCGTGACTTTGCCGCCGGAGCCGTTCCCGTTGCCCGGCCGGCTGCCGCTTTCGGCGGGGATGGCCTGCTGGCGCAGCTGGGCTGTCTCGCGGGTCCGCTGTTCAGCATCGGCGCGCGCCTGGGTCAGCAGGTCGAACCGGACTGGCTCGAGCCGGAACGGGACGCTGCGGCTCAGGGCAAGGCTGCCCAGACGGTCCAGCCGGGCCAGCAGGGCCTCGTTCTCCTCATGACAGCATTCTTCCGGAAGCTCGATGACCACTGCGCCGTTGCGGGCGACAAAGCGGCCCTGACGCAGCATGGCGGCATGGAAGGCATCCTCGTGCCAGAGATGGCGCAGGATCCATTCCGAAAGGCCTGCCAGATACTCGGCATCGCGCTCCGTGGAAATCTTGACCCCCTGCTGCTCCGGTTCTGCTGCCGATTGGACGGCAGCCGATTCAGCAGCCGCATAGGCGGCAGACGGTTCGGCAACCCGAAGGCCCTGCCCAGTTGCAGCCGTCGCGTAGAAGGGATCGCCTGGCACGCGAGACGATGCCCGTGCCCCGCCCGGATCCTGGCAGACCACGGCTTCGGGCACACCGAGCACCTGTTCAAGCGCCGACTCGAGTCGGCAGAGCGACTCGGCCGGCAGCGGCGACGGCACAGAAATCTGCAGAGAAAGCTGTCCGGACGGGCGCACAGTGATCCGCTGCACCACACCCGTCATCTGGCGCAGGGGCGCCGCCAGAACGGGCTCGGTGATGATGCGGTCAATGAATCCGGAAAGGTCCTGCTGCATGCGTGTCTCCCCTGCATTTTCGGTGAAGCCCGGATGTCACCCGCATCCATTGTCGGGCCACGGTGCATCCGCATAATTGTCTGATATTCTCGCATTGCCTGAAGCCAGCGTCAAGTTGGCGTCATCGCAGTCGGCAGTGAAATCAAGCATGCCATCAGCAGGCGAGGATGTAAGGACAGGCGGCTGTTTACTTGATCAAGGCGCGATCATCCACGCAATCAAATCGGTCTGCCGGCTTAAGCGGCCAGCAGACCAATCTTGTGCAGAAACGAGATTTGCAGTTGCTGTTTCTGGCGTTCAAGCCAGAAACAGCGGTCAGTCCGTGGGTGAATCGTCCGAGCTGTCGGCTCCGCTGCCCTGTTCGGCACAGATGGCGGCTATCTCGCCCATCAGGGCGTCGGCGGCCTCCTCTTCGCTCACACGGCGGATGATGCTGCCGCCGCGGAATAGCAGGAACATGCCCTTGCCTCCGGCAATGCCGACGTCGGCGCCGCGTGCCTCACCCGGTCCGTTGACGGCGCAGCCCATGACGGCGACCCGGATCGGGGCATCGACCGACTGCAGGCGGCGTTCGACTTCCGTGGCGATGCGCACGAGGTCGACCTCGGTGCGGCCGCAGGTCGGGCAGGAGACAAACTCGACGCCGCGGCGGCGCAGTCCAAGCGCCTTGAGGATCGAGTAGGCGGCATGGATCTCCTCTACAGGATCAGCGGTCAGCGAAACGCGTAGCGTATCGCCGATGCCTTCAGCCAGCAGGGTGCCGATGCCGACCGCCGAGCGGATGGCGCCTTCCCTCACCGTCCCCGCCTCGGTGACGCCGAGATGAAGGGGATGGTCGGTGCGTTCGGACAGAAGCCGATAGGTCTCGATGGTGAGAGCCGGATCGGAGGCCTTGATCGAGATGACAAGCTGGTCATAGCCGCAGTCCTCAATCAGGCGCATTGCCTCAAGGGCCGATTCGGTCATCGAGCGGGCATTGACCCCGCCAAAGCGGTCAAGCATCGCCTGACTGAGCGAGCCGGAGTTGACGCCCACCCGGATCGGGATATTCCGCTCGCGGGCAGCCTGAACCACAGCGGCAATCCGCTCCGGGCTGCCGATGTTGCCGGGATTGATGCGGATCTTGTCGGCGCCGGCCTTGATGGCCTCGATTGCCAGCCGGTAGTCGAAATGGATATCGGCGACGATCGGGATCGGCGAGGCCCGCCGGATCTCGGCAAAGGCTGCCGCGGCGGCCTGGTCGGGCACGGCCAGGCGCGTGATCTCGCAGCCCGCCTCATGCAGGGCATGGATCTGGCGCAGGGTAGCCGCGACATCACGCGTATCGGTGTTGTTCATCGACTGGACGGCGATCGGTGCCCCGCCGCCGATCAGGACATTACCGACCCGCACCTGACGGGTCTTGCGGCGTTCAAACATGTGGACGCTCCTTTCCCGGCCGAATCGGCCGCGCAGGCTGACCGGACTGTCAGGCCCAGGCACTGGCAACAGGGCCCAATCCGGCTCCGGCATTGGCAAACAGGCTCGGCCCGGCAGCGGTCACGGCCTCAGAGCCTGACGTGCGCCGCCGAGGGCTTCAGTGCCCGGTCAGGCGCTGGATATCGAAGAACAGGCCGGTCAGGGCCAGCAGGATGATGATCGCAATGCCGATGAAGCCGATGATCCCCTGGACCCGCGGCGAGAGGCGGCGGCCGCGGATTGCCTCGATGCCGATCAGCAGCAGGTGGTTGCCGTCAAGCGGCGGGATCGGCAGCAGGTTCATGAAGCCGAGACTCACCGAAACGAGCGCAAACATCCAGAGCAGCTCGATGACCTTGTCGACAATCGAGACGTTGTTGGTCACGACATCGCTGATCATGGTGACCACGCCGACCGGACCGGACAGCGAGTCACGCGGCTTGATCTCACCGGCGATCAGCCGGCCGATGCTCTTGACGGTCAGCTTGACGATCGACCAGGAGGACTGCACCGACTGGCTGATTGCGGGCAGGAATTCACGGCTGGATGCAAACGTGATGCCGCGGGGCAGCAGGTCGTTGTACTCGGTGGCGGCCATGGTGAGCTCCAGCGGCTGATCGTCGCGCAGCACCTTGATGGTGAATGGCTGTCCGGCGGTCGCGCTGACCGCCTTGCTGAACGCCGTCCGGTCGGAATAGGGCGCACCGGCCGCTGAAACCAGGACATCGCCCGCCTTGAGAACCGGCTGGCCGGCGTTTGAGGACGGGTCGACCGATTCGATGACGCCGCTGCCGTCGGTTGACGGCCGGACGCTGACGCCGAGCCGGTAGCCCTTGCGATAGGCCGGCGCCACGCTGACGCTCCTGACGGTGCCGTCACTGCCGCGCACGGTCAGGTTCAGCGGCGCAGTCGGACTCAGGAAGTACTCGACAAATCCATAGTCGAGGGTGGTGCGGATGGCGTCGCCCTCGGCCGTGAGAATGCGGTCGCCAGCCTTCAGGCCGGCGGCGGCCGCCTGGGTGTCGGCATAGATTTCGGGCACGACGGGAATCGTGTAGCCGAACGCCGCAAACATGATCAGGAAGGCCAGGATGCCGGACAGCAGGTTGAGCGCCGGACCGGTGGCGATGACCAGCGCCCGCGCCCATTTCGGGCGGTTGAAGAAATGGCCGGGATCGGTGCTCGGCTGGCCCTCGTCCTCGTATTCTCCGGCAAAGCTGACCGAGGCGCCGATCGGAAGCAGGCGCAGCGAGTAGCGGATGCCGTTGCGTTCGGTCGAAAACAGCTTCGGGCCCATGAAGATGGCGAATTCCTCGATCTTGAAGCCGAGGGCCCGGCCCGTCAGAAAGTGGCCGAGCTCATGGACGATCATCATGATGCTGAGGATGAGGATGCCGACAACGATGCCCATTCAGATACTCCTTTGCTGATAGCCGGGCGGCTGGCAGTTGCCGGCAGCAGCCCGGGCGGGGCGGTTCAGATCAGGTCACGCACCTGCTGGCGGGTCTCGTGGTCAACGGCCAGCAAGGTGTCCAGGGACAGGGCGGGGCAGAATCCGCTCCGGAGATGGCTGTTCATGACCCGCTCGACCAGTTCGGCGATGCGCAGGAAAGGGATCTCTCCTGACAGGAAGCGGGCAACGGCGATTTCGTTGGCCGCGTTCAGGACCGTCGGCAGCGTGCCGCCCTGGCGGGCAGCCTCGTAGGCCAGGCCAAGCAGCCGGAACGTATCGGTGTCCGGCCGCTCGAATGTCAGGCTCGCTGTTTCACGGGCGAATGGGTCATACGGGCGGGAGGTTCCGGTCAGCCGCTCCGGGTAGGTCATGGCCAGCTGGATCGGCAGGCGCATGTCCGGGAAGCCCATCTGGGCCAGCACCGAACCGTCGCTGAGCCGGATCATGGAATGGATGATGCTCGGGGGATGGACCACCACATCGATGGGGTCGACCGGCAGGCTGAACAGATGCGAGGCCTCGATGACCTCCAGTCCCTTGTTCATCAGGGTGGCGGAATCAATGGTGATCTTGCCGCCCATGCGCCAGGTCGGGTGGTTCAGCGCCTGGTCGACGGTCACATGCTCGAGCCGTTCACGGCTCCAGCCGCGGAAGGGTCCGCCCGAAGCGGTAAGGAATATCCGGTCCAGGCTGCCTGGCGGGGTGCCCATGAGGCACTGCCAGATGGCGGAATGCTCGCTGTCGACCGGGTAAAGCCCGCCCTGGCCCGACTGGACCAGCGGCATGACCAGATCGCCGCCGGCGACCAGCGTTTCCTTGTTGGCCAGGCCGACCAGCTTGCCGGCCTCCAGGGCCTCGATGACCGGGAGCAGGCCGCTGACGCCGACCATTGCGGCCATGACCATCTCTGTATCGGCCAGGGTTGCAACGGCCGAATTGCCGTCGCGGCCGTACAGGATCTCGACCGCCGGCTTGAGGTCGGCCAGGCGCTCCTGCAGGCGCTGGGCATCCTTGGCCCGCTCGACGCTGACGACGGCCGGCCGGAAGAAGCGGACCTGCTGCTCCAGCAGGGCAATGTTCCGGCCCGCAGCCAGGCCTGTGATGCGGATCCCGAGATGGCGTGCCACCTCGAGTGTCTGGGTCCCGATCGAACCTGTCGATCCGAGGATGGAAAGTGACTGTATCATATCCGGATGACCTGCTTCCTAAGATGCCTGAGCGTGAAACTGGAATGGTTCGGCGTTCGACTGCGTCTGCACGTGGCGGATGGGCAGGCTCGCCGCCGTCCGGACTGCCGGTTCAGGTCAGCAGGGCGGTCAGGGCCGACATGGCCAGGGCGACCGGCATGGTGAACAGGACACTGTCAAACCGGTCCAGGATGCCGCCATGCCCGGGGAGGATGTTGCCGAAGTCCTTGATGCCGCACCAGCGCTTGATGGCCGAGGCCAGCCAGTCGCCCATCTGCGACGCGATGCTGAACAGGGCGCCGCCAGCGGCTGCCAGGGCGAGGATTTCTCCGGGATTGCGGCTGAAGGCCGGGCGATCGCGCATGACCAGCCAGAAATAGAGCATGACGACCAGGATGGTGCCGACAACGCCGCCAAGGGAGCCTTCGACCGTCTTCTTGGGGCTGATGTGCGGCACGATCTTGTGGCGCCCGATCAGGGTGCCGGTGAAGAAGGCCACGGTATCCGAGATCCAGGGCGTGGCCAGGCCAAGCAGCATCCAGAAGAACCCGTCCGGTACCACCAGAAGGATGATGACCGGGCAGCTGAGCGGAAATGCGACATAGGTCATGAGGAGGGCGTTGACCCCGGCATCGGGCAGGGACTTGGGGTTCTCGCGGATCAGCTGCAGCACAATGAAGGCCAGCATGGCAGACAGCAGCGTGAACAGGGTCAGCGCCGTGACTGTCGCGGCTGTCCGCTCGTTCCGTCCGGTGCCGGCAGCTGCCAGCAGCAGCGGCAGGACGACCAGGCCGGCGTTGATCAGCGGCAGAAAGGGCGAGATATGGACATTGACCGTTGCGAAGGTCTGGCGCAGCTCGTATGTGATGATGTAGGCGACCAGCGCAAAGAAGGCGATTGGCAGCAGCGGCTGCCAATAGCCGGGCAGGACGATCACGGCGACCGTCAGTGCGAACAGGATGCCGGTGATGATCCGCTGCCTCATGCCGGACCAACGCCCCCGAAGCGGCGGTCACGTTCGGTGTAGGCCTGCAGGGCCCGCTGGAAGCCGGCCTCGTCAAAGTCGGGCCAGAGGACGTCGTCAAAGTAGAGCTCCGTGTAGGCTGTCTCGTAGAGGAGAAAGTTGGACAGGCGCATCTCGCCGCTGGGGCGGACCAGGAGGTCCGGGTCCGGGACGTCCGGCAGATAGAGCGATCTGGCAAAGCGGGCCTCGTCGATGTCGGCGGGATCCAGTTCGCCGGACTGCACCTGGCGGGCCAGCTGCCGGCCGGCATCGACGATCTCGCGCCGGCCGCCATAGTTGAGCGCCACGATCAGCTGCATGCGGCTGCGCTCCCGCGAGACGGCCTCGGCCTCGGCCGCGATGCGGCGCACGCTTTCCGGCAGGCCATCGAGGTCGCCGGTGAAGCGGACCCGGATTCCCTCCTGGGCCAGCTCGGCATCATAGCGGCGGAAGAATTCGACGAAGAGATCCATCAGCGCACTGACCTCATCGGTTGGGCGCGTCCAGTTCTCGGTCGAAAAGGCATAGACCGTGAGGTAGCGGACACCATGCTGGCCACAGAGCCGGCACAGCCGCTTCAGGTTTTCGGCGCCGGCCCGGTGTCCGGCCTGGCGCGGCAGGCCACGGCGCTGCGCCCAGCGGCCGTTGCCGTCCATGATGACGGCCAGGTGGACCGGAATCTTGAGCGGATGTCCGGAGACGGTGCTGGCACTGGCGCTGGCCGGCCGGCGGAAACGGAACAGCTTCATGGCTGGGCCCCCCTTTCGGTGCAGCGGAACGCTGCCGGGAGCAGCCCGGCGGGCCGGCAGGCAGTGCCGCCGGAGCGGCATGCAGAAACGGCCGGGCTGCGAGGCCCGGCCGCATGGTCGCTGCGGCTTGGGTGGCCAGAGATGCCGATCGGGCTCAAAGCTCCATCAGGTCCTTTTCTTTGTCGTGGCCAGCCTTCTCGATCTCGGCGATATACTTGTCGGTCAGCTTCTGCATGCCTTCTTCGAACTGGGCCAGACCGTCCTCGGTCAGCTCCTTCTTCTTCTGGTGGGCACGATACTTGTCGAGCGCCTCGCGGCGGATGTTGCGCACGGCGACCTTGGCCTCCTCGGAATGCCGGGCAACCTGCTTGACAAGGTCCTTGCGGCGTTCCTCGGTCAGGACCGGGAACACGAGGCGGATCATCTTGCCATCATTGGACGGGTTGATGCCGAGCTCTGATGCCTGGATGGCCTTCTCGATCAGCTTCAGCGAAGTGGGATCCCAGGGCGTGATGGTGATCAGGCGCGGTTCCGGCACCTGGATGTTGGCAACCTGCTGGATGGGGGTGGGCGTGCCATAGTAGTCAATCATGATGCGGTCGAGCACCTTCGGGTTGGCGCGGCCGGCCCGGATCGCGTTGAACTCCTCCTGGAGCACGTGCATGGTCTTCTTCATCCGTTCCTCGAACGGCTGGTAGCTTTCCTTGTTGATCATGATCATCGTCATCTCGGGTACCTCCGGAGTAATGATGCGTATCATCATATTGGTTTCATTATAATTGATCAGGCCGTTCGGTTCAATTCAAGCGTCACCGAAAGAGCGGCAATTCTGCACATGGAAAGCGGCGGCGAGAGGCCTGACACCTCCCTGCCGCCGCCAGCAGTCTGCCTTTGCGCGGGCGGCCGACCGGCCGCAGCCGCATCAGGAAACGATCGTGCCGATCCGATCGCCGCAGGCCATGCGCACGATGTTTTCCGGATCTTTCATGCTGAAGACGGCGATGGCGATCGCATTGTCGCGGCAGAGGGCAGCCGCGGTCGCGTCCATGACGCCAAGATTGAGCTGCAGGACCTGGTCGTGCGAGACATTCTCGTAGCGCACCGCATCGGTATGCATGTTGGGGTCGCGGTCGTAGACGCCGTCGACATTGGTCGCCTTGAAGATGATGTCGGCCTCGATCTCTGAGGCGCGCAGGGCGGCGGCCGTGTCGGTGGAGAAGAACGGGTTGCCGGTGCCGCAGGCAAAGATGACGGCGCGGCCCTTCTCGAGATGGCGCAGTGCACGCTTGCGGATGTACGGCTCAGCGATCTGGCGCATCTCGATGGCGCTCATGACGCGGGTGGTGACGCCGGCCTGCTCCAGCGCATCGGAGAGGGCCAGGGAATTCATGGCCGTTGCGAGCATGCCCATGTGGTCGGCCGTGACGCGGTCCATGCCCTCGCTGGTACGGCCGCGCCAAAAGTTGCCGCCGCCGACAACGATGGCGACTTCGCAGCCGAGGTCCATCAGCTTGCGGATGGTCTCGCCCAGGACCTTCAGCGTGTCGTTGTCGATGCCGAACCGGCGGCTGCCGGCCAGGGCCTCGCCGCTGAGCTTGAGCAGGATGCGCTTGTACTTCAGTTCTGCCATGGTCTCTCCTCCTGAACAGGCCGGTTCAAAAAAAGGGACATGCGGTGCATGTCCCTTTTGTCTGGCCGGTGGTGATTACTTGATCTGCTTCATGACCTCAGCCGCGAAGTCCTCTTCCTTCTTCTGCAGGCCGGCGCCCATTTCATAACGGCAGAAGCGGCGGATGGAGATCTTCTCGCCGATCTTGGCGGTGAGCTCCTTGGTGAGCTCGCCGATCGTCTTGGTGTCGTCCTTGACGTAGGCCTGCTCCAGCAGGACGGTGTCCTGGTAGAACTTGACCATGCGGCCGTCGACGATCTTGTCGACGATCTTCTCGGGCTTGCCTTCATTGAGGGCCTGGTTGCGGGCGATTTCGCGCTCCTTGGCAATCTCGTCGGCCGGAATCTCTTCCTTGCTGACCCAGCGCGGCGACATCGCGGCGATCTGCATGGCAACGTCCTTGACGAAGGCCTTGAACTCTTCGTTGCGGGCGGCAAAGTCAGTCTCGATGTTGACTTCGATCAGGACGCCGATGCGG
>CAYOHO010000058.1:0-8979 GCA_964403755.1 uncultured Oscillospiraceae bacterium | reverse complement strand
CCAGTTTCTGTCTGCTTGCTCCAGTTTCTGTCTGCTTGCTCCAGTTTCTGTCTGCGGCTGCCAGTCCCTGCATCCGTACCGGCAGCCGGTTTCTGTCTCCATTTTACCACGCCAGGCCGAATCGGCTTCGGAAATCGGGCGAGCCGGCTAGGCCCAGATATCGCCTTCGTTCGCCCGGGTGCGGTTGATCCGGGAGAAGTCGACCCGCGAGAACACCCAGGTCGCCAGGATGAGGAAGACAAAGCCGAAGCCGACGGTGAGGGCGAAGCTGACCGGCGGCGTGACCACGAAGCCGCCGATCCGGAAGGCCAGCTGCTCGGCGATCAGCTGCTCGGTCGTCAGGTCGGACTTTTCGAGGATCACCGTGCGGAAGAAGGCGGTCGTGTAGGTCATCGGGTTCAGATAGGCGATGGCGCGCAGGGCCGACGGCAGGATGCTGAGCGGGATATAGGCGCCGCAGAGAAAGGTCATCGGCATGGTGATGGCCGTCTCGACAATCTGGAAGGTCTGGGCGTTCTTCACCAGTGCGGCCAGCAGCAGGCCCAGCCCGGAGAAGGCCAGGCCGACGACGATCATGACGGCGACGACGATGGCTGGCGTCCACAGCGAATGGAAATGGAGGCCGATGAAATAGCCGATCACCAGGATGATCAGTCCCTGGAAGGCGGCGATCGTGGCGGCGGACAGCAGCTGGCCGGCGGCGACCTGGATCCGGCGCACCGGGCTGACGAGAATCTCCTTCATGAAGCCGGAGACGATGTCCTCGATCGTCCCCGTTGCGATGCCCAGAGCCGTCTGGAAGACCGTCGTGATCACGATGCCGGCGAGCATGTAGTTTACCGGGTTGGGGATGTTGTCGATCCTGAACACGGCGCTGAACACGTAGAGGAAGAAGAACGGCATCACGATCGTGAAGACGAGCTGGACGCGATTGCGGACAAAGATCCTGATGTTTCTGAGCCAGAGGGCTCCAATGACGTTCATGCCTGGTACCCCCGCTTCATTTCCGGATTTCCCGGCCGGTGATGTTGAGGAAGACATCGTTCAAGGTTCCCTTGCGGACCTCGAGGTCGGTGATGGCAGACTGGTGCGCGCCGATCAGTTCCATCAGTGTCGCCAGGCTGCCGATGTCGACGGCGTAGTGCTCGCCGTGGCATTCCCAGGCGAAGCCGCCCGCCGCCAGCAGGCGTTCCAGGCCAGGCTCGTCGCTGGTGGCGATGTAGGCCCGGTCGTGGGTGTACTGCTGCTTGAGGCGGGTCGGCGTGTCGAGGGCGACGATGCGGCCATGGTCGATGATCGCGACCTGCCCGCTGATCTCAGCCTCATCCATGTAGTGGGTCGTCAGGAAGATGGTGATGCCGCGCTCCCGCTGCAGGCGGACGACGTAGTCCCAGATATGAGCCCGCGTCTGCGGGTCCAGGCCGGCTGTCGGCTCGTCGAGGAACAGGACCTTGGGGAAGTGGAGCAGTGACCGGGCGATCTCGACCCGCCGCTTCATGCCGCCGGACAAGCTGCTGGCCATGGCCCGGCGCCAGTCCAGCAGGTCCACCAGGCCGAGCGCGAACTCGATCCGCTCCCTTGCCGCCCGCCGGCCGATCCCGTAGAAATGGCAGTGCATCAGCAGGTTCTCCATGACCGTCATCTTGCCGTCGAGGGTCGGCTCCTGAAACACGACGCCGATGGCGCTGCGGACTGCGTTCTTCTCGCGGGTCACATCCTTGCTGTCGATCAGCAGCGTGCCCGATGTCTTTTCGAAGATCGTGCAGAGCGTGTTGATCGTCGTGCTTTTTCCGGCGCCGTTCGGTCCGAGGAAGGAGAAGATGCTCCCCTCCTCGACGTCGAAGGAGATCTTGTCAACGGCTGTGAACGAGCCGTACTGCTTGACGAAGTCGCGGACTTCAATGATACTGCCCATGGCTTGGTCCCCCTTCCCTGCTGATCCGGCTGGCTTCAGCGCCCGATGCCGCGTGCGGCCTGGCAGGTCTTTTCATAGAGGCCGCGGAAGATGTTGTCCGGATCGGTCCGCTGCTTGACCCGCTCGTAGTTGGGCCGGTTCCAGACTGACCAGAACTCGTCTTCGGTATAGTAGTTGGACGAGATCAGGGTCTTGATGGCGCCGAGCGCCATCAGCTTCTGCTCGAGCAGCCGGTAGCAGCGCTCCTTGTCCGGCCGGTGCAGGCCGTAGATGGCGATGTCGAGGAACAGGTCGTCCTCGACACCGGCCAGGAACGGTTCGGCCAGCCACTCATAGCGGCGCACGATGCGGTAGGGCACGCACCAGAGCGGGAGATGGCCGATCTCGGCGCGGTACCAGTCCATGAAGTCGCCGATCCGCGAGCAGGGGATAAACGTGTCGAGCGTGATCGGGATCAGGTGGTCCGGCAGGCGCCGGTTCAGCAGCTGGGCAACCCGCAGGGTGCGGTTGGCATTGGTCAGGCGGCCGAAGAAGAGCCGGCCGAGGAAAGACTTCGGGTTGACGTTGGTGACGCCCTTGTTATAGCGGAAGAAGTAGTCCTCGGTCCGGAGGTAGTCCTCGCCGCGGCTGGCCGTGCTCAGGTAGTAGATCTTCATCCAGTCGTAGCGATTGGCATAGGGCGCCGTGTCGGCGAATCGGCCGGTGCTGAGGACCAGCCGGTCGGGCGCATGGATGATCCCGTCCATGAAGTCGATGTCGCGGCTGGCCTGGTGGGCCCGGATCGACTGCGTATAGGCCTCGAGCGTCGTGTGGCGCTCATAGGTCACGTGCACATACGGGCTGGCCGGCAGGAGCCGGAACGTGAGCCGGGTGATGATGCCGAGCGTGCCGAAGGTGCCGTGGACCATCTGGAAGACGAGCTGGTTCTCGTTGTCCGGGGTGCAGTCCAGCACCTCGCCTTTCGCGGTCACGACCTCGTACTCGAGGCAGGTGTCATGGAAGCCGCCATACTGGAAGGACATCGATTCGATCGAGCAGCCGGCGACCGCCCCGCCGATCGTGATCGTCCGCAGCTCGGGCACGACCGCCGGCGCCAGTCCCTGCCGCAGGGTCGCGCGCACCAGCTTCTCGAAGGTGACGCCGGGTTCGGCCATGCAGATGCGCCGCTCCGGATCGATCAGGAGAATCTCGTCCAGGTCGCTCAGGTCCAGTTTCTCGTCGTCGTGCCGCCGGTCACCCGGCTTCGGGACTTCGTGGGAAACCGATCGCTTCCTGCGGGAAATCGGCGCCGTGCTTCTGCGCTCGCGCAGCTGCCGGGTGATGCGTTCCACCTTGTCGGCATGGTCAGCCATTCCATCCACCTCGCTTGATTCCGTCCGTTCCGGCCGATTCCTTCCCAGATGCCCGCAGCTGGCCGCGGGCCCTGAGAAGGGGTCGCCCGGAAATCACCTGATGCCGGTCAAGATCTGGTCCATCCGCCCGGAAATCACCTGATGCCGGTAAAGATCTGATCCATCCGCCCGATGAGCGCGGACAGCTCGGCGAGCTCGGCCGGCGAGAGCTGGACCAGCTTCTCGCTGATGCTCTCCTTAATGCCGCATTCGCCTTCGCGGAACATCGCCAGGGCTTTCTCCGTCACCTCGACCAGCGTCATGCGGCGGTCGTCCGGATCGGCAAAGGTCCGCACGTAGCCCTCGGCTGACAGCTTGTCGATGATCGGGGTCATGTTGGGGCGGGAAATCATCAGGTCGCGGCCGACATGGGATATCGGCGCCGGCCCGCTGTTCTTGAGGTAGAAAAGCACCCGGGCGTGCGAGGGCGGCATCGGGAACTTGCGGATATGGCCGGCCGGGTCGAAGACCTTCTTGTACAGCATGATGATCAGCTCAAAGAGGTCATTGGAAACACGGCTGGACGCAGCATCGACCGAAAGGGCCGCTTCTGCGCCGGTCCCGGCGCCGCTGCCGGAGTCCGGTCCTGTCATCTGGATGCCGTCATGCTGATCTGCTGTCATCGTCACCTTGCCCTGCCTGGGAATGCATCTCGTTGTTGACACCTATTTGTTATGAACATATAATCGTTATGAATTAATAATTTTTATTATAGCATGACCCTTGTGAAACTGGCAACCGCAACATTCCGCAACCGCCCCTTCCTGAAAGGACAACACATGCTGAAGCTCTTCCGCTACCTCAAGCCTTACACCCCCATGGTGATGGGCGTCCTGTTCTTTGTCTTCCTCCAGACACTGGGCGACCTCTATCTGCCGACCCTGATGTCCGATGTCATCAACCAGGGCGTCATGAACGGCGACACCGCCAAAATCATGGAAATCGGCGGCCGCATGCTCCTGGTAGCCGGCGCCGGCGCGCTCTGCGCCATCGCGGCCAGCTTTCTGTCAGCCCGTATCGGCGTCGGCTTCGGCACCATCCTGCGCAGCCTCGTCTTCCGCAAGGTCGAGGGCTTTTCACTGCACGAGTTTGACCGCATCGGCACCGCCACCCTGATCACGCGCACCACCAACGACATCAGCCAGGTCATGATGGTCACGATCATGATCATGCGCATGATGGTCGCGGCACCGATGATGGCCATCGGCGGCATCATCCTGGCCATGCGGCGCGACAAGCCGCTGACCCTGGTGCTCGCCGTCTCCCTGCCGCTGCTCGTGACGGTCGTCGTCCTGATCGCCTCACGCATGATCCCGCTCTTCCGCCTCGTGCAGAAGCGGGTCGACCGGATCAACCTGGTCATGCGCGAGAAGCTGACCGGCATCCGCGTCATCCGCGCCTTCAACAAGGGCGAGTTCGAGAGCGCCCGCTTCGAGCGGGCAAATATCGAGCTCACCGACACCTATATCCGGGTCAACCGCATCATGGCCTTCATGATGCCGTCGATCATGCTGATCATGAACCTGACCCAGCTCTCCATCCTCTGGTTCGGCGGCCTGCGCATCAGCACCGGCTCGATGGATCTGGGCGCCCTCTCCGCCTTCACCCAGTATGCCATGCAGATCATGTTCTCGATGCTGATGCTGGCGATGATGTTCATCATGGTGCCGCGGGCCCAGGCTGCCGCGGCCCGCATCAATGAGGTGCTCGAGACCGAGCCGGAGATTGTCGACCCCGCCGTCGGCGCCAGCTGCTTCACCGGCCGCGGCCGCATCGACTTCGAGGATGTCACGTTCAGCTACGCCGGCGCCGAGGAGCCGGCCCTGCGCGGCATCACCTTCTCGGCCCGGCCCGGCGAGATCACGGCGATCATCGGCAGCACCGGCTCCGGCAAGTCGACGCTGGTCAACCTGATCCCGCGCTTCTACGATGTCAGCGGCGGCCGGGTCCTGATCGACGGCGTCGACGTCCGCGACATGACCCAGGAATGCCTGCGCGCCAAGGTCGGCCTCGTGCCGCAGAAGGCCGTGCTCTTCTCGGGGACGATCGCCGACAATATCCGCTTCGGCAAGGCCGACGCCAGCGACACCGAAGTGGCCCACGCCGCCCAGGTCGCCCAGGCGTCGGAGTTCATCGCGACGATGGACGACGGCTTCAGCCACGCCATCGCCCAGGGCGGCACCAACGTCTCCGGCGGCCAGAAGCAGCGGCTCGCGATCGCACGTGCCCTGGTGCGGCGGCCGGAAATCTACGTCTTTGACGACAGCTTCTCGGCCCTGGACTTCAAGACCGACGCCCGCCTGCGCGCCGCCCTCAAGAAGGAGATCGCCGATGCCACGGTCATTATCGTGGCCCAGCGCGTCGGCACCGTCATGGATGCCGACCGGATCATCGTCATGGACAATGGCCTGGTTGCCGGCATCGGCACCCATCATGAACTGCTGCGCACCTGTGATGTCTATCATGAGATCGTGTCCTCGCAGCTTTCCGAGGAGGAGATCGCATGAGCGCAGACAGCCGTCAGAATCCAGCCAGCAGCGCCGGTACGCCGGAGCGCCTGCCCGTCGCCGGACGCGGCCCGCTCGGCGGGCGCGGACCGATGGGCGGCATGGGCGGCCGCCCGACCGAGAAGCCGAAGAACTTCAAGGGCTCCCTCCTTCGCCTCATCCGCTATCTCAGGCCCCATCGCGCCCGCCTCGCCATCGTCCTGGTCTTCGCGATCGCCAGCACCTCCTTTGCCATCGCCGCCCCCAAGATCACGAGCAAGGCCATGAACAAGCTGCAGGACGCCTACATGGCGCGCACGCTGATCTCTCGCATGACCGAAGCCCAGGAGAAGGCCGCCAGCGAAATGGACAGCCGCATGGCCGAGGCCCAGGACACGGCCACCGTCCGCATCATCTCGAGCATGGCCGACGCCCAGAAGGAAGCCGTCGACGGCATCATCTCCGGCCTCGGCGATGCCCAGACGAAGGCCGGCGACGGCATCGTCTCCGGTCTGGGCGAGGCCCAGGCCAAGGCCGTCAGCAGCCTGACCGACAACCTCGCGACGGCCCAGTCGAAGATGGTCGACGGCATCTACACCGGCATGGCCTCCGGCTTCTACAAGGGCATGATTGCCGGCCAGAAGTCGGCCGTCACCGCCATCTGCACCCAGATGGGGACCGTGCAGAAGAGCCTCAACACCCAGCTCGCCGCACTGATGCTGCAGGCCCAGAAGATGCCGGCCCTGCTGGCGTCCCTCGACCCGGCCCTCGTGACAACGGCGCGCCAGCTGCTGGCCCTGCCGCTGATCGACGACCAGACCACGCTCAACAAGAAGCGCCTGCAGACGGTGGCCTTCATCGATCTGCTCAAGCAGATGCCGCCGATGCCGGCCATGCCGGGCGCCACCGCCCCGCCGGCCATCGACGCGCAGCAGCGGAACCAGGCCCGCAATATCGTGTCCCTGCCGCTGCTGAGCTACGTCAGCGCCGAACGCCGCGTGCCGGTCATCCGCTCCTTCCTCCGCTACAGCGGCGCCAAGTCGCCCTTCAACAGCACGACGACGACCGAAGTCTATGCCCGCATTCCGGCCCTCAACAGCGACGGTTCGGTCAGCACGACTTCCGGCAGCACCGGCAGCTCGATGACCGACCTGAGCGCGGATGCCAAGGACGCCGTGAACGACCTGCTCGACCTGCCGCTGATCTCGGCCCAGACCGATCCCGCCGCGAAGACCCGCACCGTCGTGCAGCTGATCGATATCTTCGAGCGCCTGCCCGACCTCTCCAGCGCTACCGATGGCACAACCGGCGGCAGCAGCGACGGCAAGGCTGCCATCACGCTCGATGCCGCCTCCCTGGCGGCCCTGCAGCGGCTGGTCGAGCTGCCCTCGATTGCCGCGGCGCCTGATGCCGCCGAAAAGACGCGCCTGGTGCTCGAGCTGATCGACATCCTCAAGGCCATGCCCGCTTCCATCGACCTCGGCAGCATGTCCGGCGACGCCGCCGCGTCTGCCGACCCGGCAATCCCGACAGCCACTGGCACCGGCACGACAGCCATCGGAACCGGCACGACGACCGACACATCCGGCACAACAGCCACCGCTTCTGGAACCGGCACGACGACAACCGCGTCCGGCACCGACAGCCTGGCGCTCGACACCGCCTCGCTGGACAGCATCGCCACGCTGCTCCGACTGCCCTCGATCAGCGCCGCTCCCGACGCGGCCACACAGCGGCAGCTGGCGCTGCAGCTGATCGACATCTTCCGCAACATGCCGGACAGCATCGACCTCAAGACCGGGGATGCCGGCAGCACCGGTTCGGACAGCGAGATGTCGCTCGATGATGCCTCGCTAGACAGCATCACGCAGCTGCTCCTGCTGCCGACGATCGCCGATGCCAGGACCCCGGCCGAGCAGAACAGCCTCACCCGGCAGATGCTGGCCATCTTCAAGACCCTGCCGGACGATTTCGCACCGTCCGGCAGCACGACCGGAACGGGCAGCGGCAGCAATGCCGCCCTGACCGACAAGGGTGCGCTCGACAGTGTCATCGCCCTGCTTGAGCTGCCATCCATCTCGGCGGCTTCCGGCGAGCAGAAATCGGAACTGTCGCTGCGCATGCTCGACATCTTCAGCCAGCTGCCGACCATCGACATGGGCACGGATGCCGGCCAGGCCGACGCCGACCAGAAGGCCAGGGAGGCGATGGATCCGCAGAACATCGCCACGCTCAAGGCGTTCATGGCCCTGCCCCGGATCGACAGCCTGACCAGCGCCACCGAAAAGGCCGACGTCGTGCGCCAGGTGATGGACCTGGGCAAGAAGGTCCAGGACAGCATGACCGGGCTCTCGACCGGAACGACAACCAGCAGCGTCAGCTTCACCGAGGACCAGATCAACACCGTCATCCATGCAATCGAGACGACCAACGGCATCTATGACTTCCAGTACATCGGCATGATTGCCCTTATCCTGATCGGGATCTACCTGATCAGCGCGCTCTGCAGCCTCGTAATGGGCCTGGTCATGTCGGGCGTCGCCCAGCAGACCAGCCGCGACCTGCGCCGCGCCATCGATGCCAAGCTGAACCGCCTGCCCCTGCGCTACTTCGATCTGCATGCGCACGGCGACATCCTCAGTCGCGTGACCAATGACATCGACACGGGGTTCCGTATTCTATGACGCGGGCCACGGCGGTCCTGTCGAACGGCATCAATCCACCCACGCGTGCGATGTCGCCGATGAACAGCGCGTAGCTTTGCTCGGATTCGGCCGTGCGCCGCATCCGCGAGGCGAACTCGGCCTTCACCTTGAAGAGCTTCTGGAAGTCATCGTCGTAGGCTGACAGCAGGTAGTACAACTGCGCGCTACCGACGAGCACCACCTTCACGTCGAGCGGCACTGGTTCGGGATCGAGTGTGACGGTTGAGATGAGGCTGAGTTGGGTGCCGAGTTCCTCGACATCGAGTTCGCGGGATTTCAACGCTCGTTTGAGCGCCTCCCAGGCGTGTGCATTCATCAGGCACTCGCGTGCCGGGATGAGCAGGTAGCCGCCGTTGGCGCGATGCAGCGCGCCGGCCTTGATCATGGTGTGGTCGGTCTTGACGTCGCCCAGCATGGCCGGGGGTTCGCTGCGGCCGATGAGGTTGTGAGAAGTCGGATTTGTTTCCACGACCACGGGCGCG
>CAYOHO010000057.1:7118-8998 GCA_964403755.1 uncultured Oscillospiraceae bacterium | reverse complement strand
AAGACAACGCCCGGGATGCCGGCCGGCGCTCCGTCAGGCTGACCCGGTCGGCCGGAGCCGTCCGGCTGGCCGGCGCTGTCGGAGCGGCCGGGGCTGCCGGGGCGGCCGGGGCGGTCGGGCCGCACGAACTTGCCGTGGATGCGGGCGCCGCCGACGCCGGTGAACCAGAGGTGGCTGCAGGCCAGGCCGGGCGCAGCGAACTCGGCCGGCTCCAGGCTGTATCCGGTGCCGCCGCCCGGCAGGGCGTCCAGCTCGGCCAGGGCGCGCGCCCAGTAGGCGTCAAAGTCGGTTGGCAGCGGGCTGCTGCCGCGATAGGTCTTCAGCTGTTCGAGGCTCATTTCAAAGACAGGCATGGTGACTCCTCCTTCTGGATGTCTGGTCTGTTGCGTTTTGCTTTGTTCTGCCGCGACCCGATGCGGTCTGCTGTGGCCGGATGCGATCGGATGCGATCGGATGCGGACGGATTCGATCGGAATCGGTCAGGTGCAGTCTGGCACAGCATGGCGCAGCCGGACGGGCGATCGGTTCAATAGCGGCCGTACTTGTGCGCTGTCTCGATCATGGTCAGGAAGTTGTCGGCGCGGATCGGGTGGGCGATTGTGTTCGAGCTGGAGAGGATATAGCCGCCGCCGGGCGCCGCCTGCTCGATGCAGGCGCGGGTCTCGGCGATGACGTCTTCCTTTGTGCCGAAGGGCAGGGTGCGGGCGCAGTCGACGTTGCCCATCAGCGTGATCCGGTCGCCATACAGCTGCTTGAACTGGCCGATGTCCATTCCGGCGTTGGGCTCGAGGCTCTGGTAGGCGTCGATGCCCATGCCCACGAAGTCGTCGGCGATCTTCATGATGTTGCCGTCGGTGTGCTTGAGGCAGTAGATGCCGTTGGCGTGGCAGAGGTCGGCAATGGCGCGGACCTGCGGGATCAGGTATTCGCGGATCTTGTCGGGCGCGAAGATCGGGCCGCTGTTGTAGGCCCAGTCGGTGGCGATCATCACGCAGTCGACGCCGAGCTCGATGTACTTCCGGACGACGGCCAGGCCGTTCTGCAGATAGAGGTCGCAGAGGCGGTGCGCCAGCTCCGGTTCGGTGTACATCAGCTCCATGAACAGGGTGTACCAGCTGCGCCCGGACGGGATGAGATTGGGAACCTTGGCCATGACGAACAGGTCCTGGCCCGCCTGGTCGATGACGTATTTTGTCGACTCGTAGCGCGAGTCGTCCTGGGCAAAGCCGCGGCTTTCCAGGGCGTCGAGGTGGCGGGCGACAGCGTCCTCCCCCTCCTGCTTCTCGGTCGAGTCGACCTCATGGACCGTATCGGAGCCGCGGTCATAGACGAAGGTCGCCCAGTGTCCCGTTGCGGGGTCGACCTCGGTCCACTGGCGCTCAGTGAAATTGACGAACTGCGTGCCGGTCGTCTTGGGCGGGTCGAGCTCGGTGTTGATCAGGTCGAGGCCGGTTTCACGCCAGACGGCCAGCGTGTCGACCTTGAGGCGCTCGACATACTCGTCGCGGCGGCCGCTGCGGATCATGTCCATCATCGTCCAGTGCGCCCAGCCGCCTTCGCCCGTGATTGCCTCGCGCCCAAGGATTTCGCTCGACACGCCCGACATGATGTGCATCTCGCCGACCGGCACGCGGTCGGCCTCCTGATGCCGGAATGCGGTCTTCACCCGTTCTCTGGAATTCATCGCCTGTTCCTCACCTTCGCTTGCATGAGCCGTGATGGGCTTTCCGGCTGGCTATTCTGAATCGGCGACCTGATGGGCCAGAATGGTCAGCGGGGCCTGCCGGTCGACTGGCGCACCACCAGATGGCAGGGCATCACCAGCTGCGCCGGCCCGGCCAGGCCGGCCAGCTGGTCCAGCAGCAGGCGCGCCGCAGCCT
>CAYOHO010000057.1:0-7108 GCA_964403755.1 uncultured Oscillospiraceae bacterium | reverse complement strand
GGTCAGCGGCGGATGCAGGAAGCCGGCCAGCGGAATGTCGTCAAAGCCGATAACGGAGCAGTCGCCGGGAACGCTGCGCCCGGCTTCCTCCAGGGCGCGCACCGCTCCGGCAGCCATCAGGTCGGAGGCCACGAAGACGGCCGTCAGGTCCGGCTGGGTCTGCAGCAGGTCGCGCATGGCGGCATAGCCGCTGGCGATCGAGGTGTCGCCGGTCCGCACGCGCTCGGGCCGGAACGCCAGCCCGGCATCGGCCAGGGCCGCACGGCAGCCGTCGAGCCGGTCTGCGCTGCTGGCCAGGGTTTCCGGCCCATTGATGAAGACGATCTCCCGGTGGCCGAGATTGGCCAGATGCGCCACGGCCTCGGCGGCACCGCCGCGGTCATCGTTGCAGACATGGCGGATTGCCGGCCGGCCGGGCAGGCGGGCGGTGGCGACAAACGGCAGGCCGAGCGCCTCGAGGCGGTCGGCCAGGGCATGGTCGCGGATCGAGGGGCTGATCAGGATCAGGCCGTCCACGCGCTTCTGGCGCACGGCCTCATCATAGTCGCCGCCAGCGGCATAGGTGAGAAGCAGGTGGTAGTGGGCTTGCCGCGCCTCCTGGGCCACACCGCGGATGATCTCGGCATAGTAGGGGTTCGCCAGCACCGTGTCCGGGTCCTGAGCGATCAGCAGGCCAATGGTCTGGCTGCGCTGGTGCGAGATGGCCTTGGCATAGGCATTGGGCTCGAAGTCGTACTGTGCCATCAGGGCGCGGATGCGCTCGCGGGTTTCCGGCAGCACGTCTGGCTTGTCATTGAGGACCCGCGACACGGTGGCCTTGGAGACCCCGGCCATATGGGCAATTTCCGCGATTGTCAGCTTCACGGCAACCCTCTCCCCCGTTGCGCCCGGGCCGGGCGCATCTGCTTCCGTCAGGCGGACTCAGCCGCCAGCCTGGCCAGATAGATGGCGTAACCGGTTCAAGAAAAATGGCGTAACCGGTTCAAGCAATATAGCGCAACCGGTTCAAGCAATATGGCGCAACCGGCGTAAGCAGCATGGTGCGGCCGGTTGAATATCATGGCGTAACCGGTTAAAGCAATATGGTGCAGTCGGTAATAGTAATGGCGTAACCGGTTACGGTACCGGTTACGCCATCAGGATAGCGCGTATTTTTGAGGCAGTCAAGGGTCTGCTCCACTTGCCGGGAGCAGTCCGGCACGGGTCCGGGATGCTTACGCCCGGGTCGTGCGCTCCTTCTCGTAGGCTTCGCGGATCAGGCGGCCAATGCCCTTCATGGCCGAGTTGTCGACAACCTCAAAGGAGAATTGCGGGAAGATCTTCTTCTTGTAGTCGAACATCGCACCCGCGCCGCCGCCGGTGAAATAGATCGTGTGGTCCAGCTGGCCGGCGAAGCGCTCGAAGTCATCCATGCCGTCCTTCAGCTGGGCAACCAGCCCCTTGATCAGGCCGACCAGGATATCGTCGCGTGTGCTGGAGAGCGTCAGGCCGGTGATCGTGGCCGACTTGTTGACGACACTGCAGCGGTCGCCGGCAAGGTACGGCGTCATGAAGACGTCCGTATCCAGCTTGCCGAGCAAGTTGGGCAGGTATTCATTGAAGAAGACGGACTTGTCCATGTCGCGGGCGAAATTGCTGTAGAACCAGTTGAGGCTTTCGCCGCCGGCGCCGACCAGGTTCATGACCACCCAGTGGCCGGCATTGCAGGCCGGGCGCAGCAGGTAGCGGCCCGTGGCATGCGGCTTGTCGGTGCACATCGCCATGACCTCGACGGTGCCGGTTGAGTTCAGGAGCTTGCCATTGGAATCGCAGCCGGCGCCGTAGGCGGAGCAGGCCGTGTCGGCCGCACCGGCGATCACCAGGATGCCTTCGGGCAGACCGGTCATCCGGGCGGCATCCGCGGTCAGGCGGCCTGCCTCCTCGAAGGCCATGACAATGTCCGGCAGGAGGCTGCGGCGGATGTCGAGGGCTTCGCAGATCTCCTCGCTCCAGCCGGTCATGCCGACGGTGTCATACAAGCCGTTGAAGCCGAGATTGGGCGGATCCATGACAAACCGTCCGGTCAGGCGAGCGACAAAGTAGCTCGTGGTGTGGCCGAACTTGTAGGCCTTGTTGTAGATCTCCGGCCGGTTCTCGCGCATCCACATCAGGCTGGTGACCGACATGCCGCCGGGGCAGGCCACATTGCCGGCGATCGAGATGAAGCGCTCCTCGCCGATCTTCTCGTTGATCTCGAGGCCCTGCTTCTCGCTGCGGCGGTCGAGATGGATGATGCCGTTGGCCAGCGCATTGCCGTTCTCGTCCATCAGGATCAGGTTCGGGCAGAGGCCGGAGAAGCCCAAAGCCTTGACATGCGGCAGGTATTCCTTCAGGCCCTCGAGCGAGCGGAGGAAGGAGGCGAACAGCTCGTTCGGGTCGATTTCAACAGCGACGCCGTTGGTGATGTAGCTGTGCGGCGACTTGGTCTCGGCGATCAGGTTCATGTCGAGATCGAACAGGCCTGTCTTCACGGACGAGGTTCCGCAGTCGATACCAAGGATGTATTCGGGCGCTTTCATGATGAATCGGTTCCTCCTCATAGTCAGGTGTCGGGGCGGGTCAGTTCGGTCACGGTCAGACAGTCCGGCCGCGGGCGATCGGTTCAGGCGCGGGCGGCGAGGTCGCGGCGGTTGAACACGGCGGCCGGATCACGGCCTTCGATGGCGTCGATGATGCCGGTGGCGGCGGCATGGGCGACGCGGACGACGCATTCCTTCGTCAGGGCAGCGCTGTGCGGGGTCATGATCAGGTTCCTGGCCTGCATCAGCGGGCTGTCCATGGCGACCGGCTCCTTCTCGAAGACGTCGAGGCCGGCGCCGGCGAGCTCGCCGCTGTTCAGGGCCGCGGCCAGGGCGGCTTCGTCGACAATGCCGCCGCGCGAGGTGTTGATCAGGATCGCGCTGCGCTTGAACTGCTTCAGCGTATCGGCGTTGATCAGGCCACGCGTTTCCGGCGTGAGGGGCAGGTGGATGGAGATGAAGTCGGCCTGGCTGTAGATGTCGCTGAGGTTCTGGACCAGCTCGATGCCCTCCGGCGCTGTCTTCAGGTAGGGGTCATAGCCGAGGACGCGCATGTTGAAGCCGAGGCGGCACTTGAGCGCGACCAGGCGGCCGATGCCGCCGCAGCCGATCAGGCCGAGCGTCTTGCCGTCGACATCGATCGGCAGGTTGAGGCGGCGGGCCTTGAAGTTGTCCTGGCGGATGCTGCTGTCCAGGAAGAAGAGCTGCTTGGCGAGCGAAAGGATCAGGGTGACGGCATGCTCGGCAACGGAGACGGCATTGGCCGTCGGCGTATTGAGGACCATGATGCCGCGGCTGGTGGCCGCCTCGATATCGACATTGTCGACACCGACACCGGTGCGCGAAATGACCTTGAGTTCCGGCGAAATATCCATCAGGTCGCCGCCGAACTTGACCCAGGTGCCCAGCAGGACGGCATAGGCCCCCTTGAGCTTCTCCTTGAGGTCTTCGACACTGCCTTCGGCAACCTGGGCGATCTCGGCCTTCTCGGCCAGCATCGCCACGATCTGGGGATCCATCTTCTGAGCGATCACGACTTTTTTCACGGAAACATCTCCTTTGCCAGCCCGCTGCGAAGCGGAATAACGGGCACTGATGGCAGCCCTCCGGCGCCTGTATTACAAACCGTAATCAGCATAGACAAGGCAATTTTGACTGTCAAGCGAATTATACTTGTATTATCCTGTATAGGTGGAAAAAGCCAAGATAAGTCAGCGTCGTGCCAACTCACGCACAGCCGGACGGAGCCTGCGGAGCGCCGGGGCGGCGTCGGGCGGTCCGCAGATTCCCTTGGCGCAGGCCGGGGCGGTTGGGATATAATGGAAGTACACCCTTCAGCAGCCCAGCACTGAACTGTCCGCGGTCTTCCGACCGGCCAGCCTTCTAGCCGCCGGCGAGGGCCTTCCCCAATCCCAAGCCGCCAATCCCGAAAGAGGTGCTGCCATGTCCCAGATGGATGAGCTCCTGAAGAATGAGACCATTCCGCCGTTCCACCGCGTCCGGTGGACCCCGCTGCACCCCGCCGTGACCGATGCCGCCGCCGAGCTGCGCCAGCAGCTGATGCGGGATGGAACCCTCGACCGGATCCGCCCGGGCTCGCGCGTGGCCATCACAGCCGGCAGCCGCTCGATCGACCAGATCGGGCTGGTTCTCGCCACCCTGGCCGGCGAACTGCGCCGCATCGGGGCCGAACCTTTCATCGTCGCGGCGATGGGCATGCATGGCGGCGCCACGGCTGAAGGCCAGCTCAGCCTGCTCGCAGCATTCGGCATCACCGAGGCGGCCATGGGCGTTCCGGTTCTGGCCACCATGGAGACCGTCACCGTCGGCCGGCTGCTCAATGGCTGGCCGCTGCGGATGAACCGGCTGGCGGCCGAAGCCGACTTCATCATCCCGGTCAACCGCATCCGCTCCCATACCGAATTCCACGGCGCCATCGAAAGCGGCCTGATGAAGATGATTGCCGTCGGGCTGGGCGGCGAGGAGAATGCCACCTACCTGCATCAGGTCGGATTCAAGGACATGTCCCGGAACGTGCTGCACGCCGCCCGCATCCTGCTCGAGCAGTGCCCGATCCCCTTCGGCATCGCCATTCTCGAGGGCGCAGGCCATGGCATCAGCCGGATCGTGTCGGTGCCGGCCGAGCTGATCGAGGAGGAGGAGCCGCTTCTGCTGATGGAGGCAAAGGATAAGGCGCCGGCCATCGTCTTCCCCAAGGTGGACATCCTCGTGGTGGAAGAGATGGGCAAGGATTTCAGCAGCGTTGGCCTTGATCCCGATGTCACCGGCCGATCGGCCTTCTTCCCGCATGCACGGCCGTTTGCCGACCGGATTGGCGTCCTGGGCCTGTCCGAGCGCACAATGGGCGACGCCTACGGCATCGGCCTGTGCGACTGCGTTTCCCGGCACCTGTTCAAGGCGATTGACTTTGACCGGACCTACCGGCATGCCGTCATGACCCAGGAGATCGCCTATGTGCGCATGCCGCCAGTCATGCCCAGCGACGAGCTGGTGGTGCGCTTCCTGCTCCGGACCAGTACCGGCAGCGGGCCCACCGGCAGCCGCATCGTCTGGATCCGCAACACCCGCAGCCTGAGCGAGCTCCATGTCTCGGAGGGTCTGGTGCTGGACACGCTCAGCCATGAAGAACTCGCCGTCGACCAGACGCGGGTCTGGCCGACGTTCGATGCGTCCGGCCGCTTCCGCAAGTTCGCGCCCTGAACCGGCCGCCCGCTGCCGGGGCTGTCGGCCGGGACGGTGCCGAACGGTCGCCGGCATGGGCAGGCACCGGGCAGAACGCCCTGATGAAAAAGACGGCGCCGGGCAGCCATGCGGCCAGCCGGACACCGTCTTTTCCTTTTTCTTCGCTCTTGTCTCTTGCCGGCGGCAGCCTGCGCAGGCGCCTGAACGGCCGGCCGGAACGCCGGCAGACCGGCACCCGCCAGCGCTGGATCGCTCCGGCAATCCGTGTCAGCGCATGATCTTGTCGAGAATCCCCATGATCTCCTCGATCTTTTCGCGCCGCTCCTGCGGGCTGCCGTTCACGCTGGCCTCGGCCACGCAATGCTCGAGATGCCCGCGGATGATGTCGTGGTTCACCCGCTGCAGGATGGCCTGGGTTGCCATCAGCTGGTTGGAGATGTCGATGCAGTAGCGATCCTCCTCAACCATCTTGAGGATGCCGTCCAGCTGGCCGCGTGCCGTCTTGAGCAGGCGGGAGATCTGGGCCTTGTCCGCTTTCATGCCGGCTGCCCTTACTTGCCGAAGAGGCTTTTCTTCTCGCGCACCGCAACCGGCTCATAGCCGGCCGTGCGCACGGCCTCCATCAGCACGTCGTCCGGCACGTCATTGGCCATCGTCACGGTGGCTGTGCGGTTCTTCAGGTCAACCTTGGCCTCGACGCCGGGGATGGCGCCCAGCGCCTTCTCGACCCGCATCTGGCAGTGGCCGCAGTTCATGCCGTTGATCTCGATTTCCTTTTTCATGGCTGCTTCTCCTTTTTTCTCGGGACCCTGTCCCGGCTTGTGATGACGGTTTATCGGTGCACGGGCTTTCCGGCCCGTCCGGCTGCTTTGACTTTTCCTGGCCCGCCTGCCGCGCTCAGCGGCTGTGATTGGGCTTGAACCGGCGCAGGCGCAGGGCGTTGGTCACAACGCTGACCGAGCTCATGCTCATGGCCGCCGCGGCGAAGATCGGGCTCAGGCGCCAGTGGAGCAGGCCGTAGAAGACGCCGGCTGCCAGCGGGATGCCGGCCGTGTTGTAGAAGAAGGCCCAGAAGAGGTTCTGGCGGATGTTGCGGATGACCGCCTTGCTGAGCTGGACGGCCGTGACGGCGTCCTGCAGATCGCTCTTCATCAGCACGATGTCAGCCGACTCGATGGCGATGTCGGTGCCGGCGCCGATCGCGATGCCGACATCGGCGCGGGCCAGGGCCGGCGCGTCATTGATGCCGTCGCCGATCATGGCCACCTTGCGGCCGCTCTCCTGGATGCGGCGGATCTCCGCCTCCTTGTCCTGCGGCATGACCTCGGCCACGACCCGGTCAATCGAGAGCTGGCGCCGGATCGCTTCGGCGGTGCGCTGGTTGTCGCCCGTGAGCATGACCACATCGATGCCCAGGCGGCGGAAGCCCTCGATGGCGGCCTTGCTGGTCGGCTTGATGACATCGGCGACGGCGATGATGCCGAGCGGCTTGCCGGCGTCGGCGAAGTAGAGCGGGGTCTTACCATCAGCCGAGAGCGCATCGCCGACCGGCTCAAGCGCCGCAATGTCGACGCCCTGTTCCTTCATGAAGGCCGGGTTGCCGGCCATCAGCAGGCGGCCGCCGATTTCGGCGCCGATGCCGCGGCCCGGAACGGCCTCAAACTCGTCGGTCTTCTCGAGTGCCAGCCCGTCGGCCTCGGCCCGGGCGACAATCGCATCCGACAGGGGGTGTTCCGAAGGCTTCTCGATCGAGGCGGCCAGCCGCAGCAGCTCCTGCGGATCGACCCCTGCGGCCGGGACGATGTCGGTGACCTGGGGCTTGCCCTGGGTGATGGTGCCGGTCTTGT
>CAYOHO010000056.1:0-9015 GCA_964403755.1 uncultured Oscillospiraceae bacterium | reverse complement strand
ATTGGGGAAACCCCGATTTCTGTTACGGCAACATCCACGAGCAAAGCGGCGAGGAAAGCTGGAACGGCCCGCGCCGCCGCGAGGTGCAGCGCCGGATCGAGGCACACCTGGATTTCGACACCCCGTGATCCCCTACTACGAGCGGTTCCTGGCGCGCTTCCCCGATGCGGCAGCACTGGCGGCTGCCGATCCGGACGAGCTGCACAAGTACTGGGAAGGCCTCGGCTATTATGCGCGGGCCCGCCAGATGCAGAAGGCCGCTGCCCAGATCGTCACCTGCCACGGCGGCCGCCTGCCGGACGACCCCGGCCTGCTGCGCGAACTGCCCGGCATCGGTGCCTATACGGTCGGCGCCATCCGCTCGATCGCCTTTGGACACGCCGAGCCGGCTGTGGATGGAAATGTCGTCCGGGTCATTGCCCGCCTGTATGCCCTGCCGCTGGTGCAGGGTGCCATTGCCGACCGTGAGCGGGTGGCCGCCCTGGTCCAGCCCCTGATCCCGCCCGAGGCGCCCGGCGACTTCAACCAGGCTCTGATGGACCTCGGAGCCCGCATCTGCACGCCCGCGCGGCCACGCTGCGCGGACTGCCCGGTTCAGTCCGACTGCCGTGCGCTTCATGAGGGACAGGCTGAATCGCTGCCGCTGAAGCAGCCGCGCAAGACCGTCCCGGAAGAGGAATGGACCGTGGTGGTGCTGAAGGCTGGCGACCGCTTCCATGTCCAGCGTCGCAGCGGCTCACTGCTGAAGGGCCTGTACCAGTTTGATCTCCTGCCCGGCCGGCTCGACGCTGCAGCAGTTTCAACTTGGCTGCTGCCCCGGCTGGCGCCTGGCGCGACGTTCACGCTCGAACCGCTGCCGGACCGCATCCACCGGTTCACGCACCGCCTCTGGCGGCTCGGCGGCTTTGCCTGCGCCGTCACCTGGTTGCAGCTGCCGGGCGATCCGGCTGGGGATTTGCTCCTGCCGGCTGGTGCGGACGGCGGCAGTCTCGTGACGGCGTCTGAACTGGCTGCCCTGCCCTTCCCCACCGCCCTGTCGGCCTACCGTTCCGACGTGCTAGCGGCCGGCCCCGCCAGCGTGGCGCCCTGACGGTTCCCTTCAAGGCGACGGGGCCGGCCCGGTTGCTTCAAAGCGCTGGCGCAGGTCGGCGTAAGCGCTGACAATGGCAGGCGGCATTGTGAAATAGTCGTAGTTGGCCAGATAGCGCCGGCTGAGCTCTGCCAGCGGCTGCAGGAACGGATTGTCCGGCAGGTTGAAGGCCTTGCTGAAGTGTTCACTGCGCAGGCCGAACACGGCTATGATCGTGAACAGCGGCCAGGCTGCCTGCAGACGCAGGCGAATCTCGAAGTACACATGGTGGCCGGCAAACCCGGTCACAACGGATTCATCGCCTTCTGGCGGCGCCAGGTCGAACAGCAGGCTGAGCCAGGAAGCCGTATCGGCATAGACGTAGCCGGCGGCCTCTCCGGCCAGGTTCACGATCCGGATGGCATGTGGATCGTGCGGATTGTCGCACTCGCGAACCAGCCGCACCGGATCACCCGGCTGCAGCCGTCCGGCAACGTGGCTGAACGGGCGGCGTCCGGACCAGGCAATGCTTGCCGGCAGGACAAACCGCGCCGGGCCCTCGGGAAGCGCCACTTCCAGGGGCGGCTCATCCGGCGTCGGCGGGATGACGGGGCACAGGTCCAGCGGTTCCTCCCAGGCATCGGGAACGGCCGGCCAGCCCGGATTCCGGGCGATCGGTTCCAACGGATTCCGGGCGATCGGTTCCAGCGGATTACGGGCGATCGGTTCCAGCGGATTACGGGCTGAAGGAGCGGCTTGATCGGGTGTTTCATGCTTCTGCGGAGCATGCTCCTGCAGCGAGTCCCAGTCAGAGTCAACGCGCGCCGCCGGTTCAGCCGGAAGGCCAAAGCCAGGACCCTGACCAAGGTCAAGGGCGATCTGCCGGGGATCAGGCTTTCGCTTCTTCATTCAGGCCGGTATTCCAGATTCGCTTCCGCGTGCCACAGGACTTCGCCGGGTGCCCGTCTCAGGTATTGGCGCAGAAGGCCTGGTAGGCCTCGGCGTCCATGAGCTGGCCCAGCTGGCCGGGTTCGCTCATGCGGACCACGACAAACCAGGCGGCAAAGGCATCCTCATTGATGATTTCCGGGCTGCTGCCAATGGCGGTGTTGGCTTCGACAACTTCGCCCGACACCGGTGTGTAGATGTCCGATGCCATCTTGACCGATTCGACAGCGCCGATGGCGTCGCCCTGGCTGACCTTCCGTCCGACCGGCACGGTCTCGGCATACACGAGGTCACCCAGCTCGGACTGGGCGAAGTCGGAGATGCCCACACGGGCGAGGCCGCCTTCAGGCTTGACCCATTCATGCGTCTTGGAATAGTAGAGACCATCGCGGAACTGTGCCATCGGAATGACCTCCTTGCCGGACTGCCGCGACAGGGCCGTCCATTCGGGCAGCACCTGTCGGCTTGCGGATTGCGGACGGGGACTATCTCGGTTTTCAGCCGCCAGGGCCGGCAGCCGCGCCAGGCCGGCCAGCAGAAGCCTTCACCAGACGCTTCTCCAGACGGTTCAGCAGCGGCCTTCACCGGGCGCTTCGGCGATCACGACCGGAGCTGTCTCCTGGTCCTCGATGGCGTTCTCAAGAACCGAAACAGCCGTGAAGACCGGGAAATCGATCAGGCGTTCACGCCCATTGAGACCAATGAGCTCGATGAGGAACGCGGCACCGGTGACGATGCCGCCCAGCTGGCTGGCCAGGCGGGCAGCAGCCAGCGTGGTGCCGCCGGTGGCGAGCAGGTCGTCGACGATCAGCACGCGGTCTCCGGGCTTGATCGCATCCACATGCATCTCGAGCACGTCAACGCCGTACTCGAGCTCATAGTTGGTCGTAACGGTCTGGAACGGCAGCTTGCCCCGCTTGCGGATCGGCACGAAGCCGCGGCCGGTGGCGTAGGCCAGCGGGGCGCCAATGATGAAGCCGCGTGACTCGGCGCCGATCACGACGTCAAAGTCGATATTGGCGACCAGATCGACCATGCGGTCGATGGCGGCGCGGAAGGCTACCGGATCCTGGAGCACCGTCGTGATGTCGATGAAATCGATGCCTTTCTTTGGAAAATTGGGCACATGCCGCAGCACCTTTTCAAGATCCATGAACCGAAGCCTCCTTGGGCCGGTTCAACCGGCCACTGGCTCAATTATACCCGTGTCAGGCGGCAGTCGACAACGAGCAAATGAGGCGGCAGCCGGGGAAAATCCGGCCGAGATCGATCCGGGATCAGACGGCGAGCCATCTGAGATCAGGCCGGGATCGATCCGGGATCAGGCCTGAATCAGGCCGGAATCCGGCAGATGCCCGGCACGGCGGCGATAGATTCGCCATCCTGTTTCGTATCCATATGTTGAAGCGATCCAGTATGGCATAATGGAATCGACAAGACGCCCGGCCGGGCCCACCGGCCGCATGTGACCAGAGGCACCTCGCCTGAGGAGGAACACCATGAACAGCAGGCACGTCCCGTCACCTGTCCCGTCACCTGCCCCGTCGCCTTCCCCGTCGCAGCCGACCGAAGCTGGCATCAGCCGGCGACTGATTCGCGGATTCGCCGGGCTGCTCGCGCTGGTCCTGCTGTCGGCCATCTTCGCCAGCGCCTGTGGAACCAGCAGCGCGACCACAACCGCTGCCACAACCGCTGCGAGAACCTATGCCGCCACAACCGCTGCGGCCATGACCACCGCCGCCGGCACGGCGGCCGGCGGCTACAGCAAGAACGGATCGCCAGCCACAACCACCGTGCCGCCATACTACACAAACAGCACGATCGCGCCCTCATCCGGCAGCCGGCCGAGCGAGTTCGACGTGAAGGTGATCCGCAATGCCGCACTCGCGCTCGAGGCCAAGAATGCCGAGCAGACCTACCGCGACCTGCTTGCCTTTGCCGCCGCGCGCGGCGGCTACGAGGCTTCGTACCGCATGTCGGCCAGCACCGGCGGCGCGCTGATCGAAGCCAGGATCAAGCTGCCGCCGAAGAGTCTCGACGAGTTCATGAACTACGCCGGCACGGCCGCGCGGGTGCTCAGCGCGACGACCACATCGGAGGATGTGACCGAAAGCTACTATGACGCCCAGACCCGGCTGCACACCCTGGAACAGATGCTGACCAAGTACACGGAGTTCCTCAGCAAGGCAGCCAACATCAATGAGGCCCTGTCCGTGCAGTCCGAGATCAACCGGCTGACCGCCGAAATCGAGAGTCTCAAGGGGAAGCTGCGCTACTACGACAGCATGGTCGCCGAGTCAACCGTCTCGCTGACCATCAAGCAGGAGGAGCCGCCGGTCATCATCCAGGAGACCAAGCCCGAGATCAAGGAGGTCAAGTGGAACGCCCTGACGACCGAGGACATGGGCAAGCTGATGCAGCGCGGCTTCATGTCGGTCGTCAACAGCCTGACCAGTGTCCTGCAGTGGATCGCCATCTTCCTCGTTTCCGTCGCGCCGCTGCTGTTCATTGGCCTGATTGTCCTGATCATCCTCTGGCTCCGGCGTCGCCGTCACCCGCGTCCGCCGCATGATTCCGGCTGGGGAGGCCGCCGCGGCAGTTATGGCGAGCCGACTCCGCCAGCGGGTACGCGCAGCGGGCTTGGGGCATCCGGGGCAGCCGGACCAGCGGGCAGCGAAAGCTCGTCGAACCGCGTCGTTCCTGTTGAGCATTGGGGCCGGGCAGCCAAGGCGCAGCCGGACCAGCAGAAGGCGGACATTCCGCCGCCGGCCATCACCGAGACGCCGCCGCCGGAGACACTGGAACCGGGCGCTCCAGTGCCGTCGAACGAGCTGACGCCGGCCATCACCGAGACACCGCCGCCGGAGACACAGGAACCGGCCGCTCCGGTGCCGTCGAACGAGCCGCCGCCGGACATCACCGAGACACCGCCGCCGGACCTGCCGGAACCGGACGCACGGGAATTTGTCAATGGGGCCGCCCCTCTGGAAATCCCCGACCGGTCCGACTCCGAGCCGTCGGAATCCCCCGGCCGCAGCCGCTGACACCATCCTGCCACAACGAAGAAGCCGCCTGGCTCCGAAGAGCCAGGCGGCTTTTGCCTGTTCAGCAGATCAGGTCCCGAAGGGGGTCGCTCAGATGCGGGCGACGCCGGACTTGCGGGCAGCTTCCTTGACGGCTTCGGCCACGGCCGGGCCGACGCGCTTGTCGAAGGCAGCCGGGATGATGTATTCCGGCGAGAGTTCCTTTTCTTCAATCAGACCGGCGATCGCGTAGGCGGCGGCGATCTTCATGTCGTCGTTGATGTCGCTGGCGCGGACATCGAGCGTGCCGCGGAAGATGCCCGGGAACGCGAGGACGTTGTTGATCTGGTTCGGGAAGTCGCTGCGGCCGGTCGCGATGACCTTGGCGCCGCCGGCCTTCGCCTCATCGGGGAAGATCTCGGGCGTCGGGTTGGCGCAGGCGAAGATGATCGCGTCCTTGGCCATGGTCTTGACCATGTCGGTCGTCACGCTCTTGGGAGCAGACACGCCGAGGAAGATGTCGGCGCCCACGAGGACGTCGGCCAGCGAGCCGGCCTTCTTCGACTTGTTGGTCAGGAGCGCGAGTTCCTGCTTGGCGGCGTTCATGTTTTCCTGGCGGCCATCGTAGATGGCACCCGAACGGTCGCAGAGCGTGATGTCGGCGAAGCCTTCGGAGAGCATCAGCTTGGTGATGGAGACGGCGGCGGCGCCGGCGCCATTGACAACCAGCTTGACCTGGCTCTTGTCCTTGCCGACGACGCGCAGGGCGTTGATCAGGCCGGCCAGGGTGACCACGGCGGTGCCGTGCTGGTCATCGTGGAAGATCGGGATATCGCAGCGCTCCTTGAGCTTCTTCTCGATCTCAAAGCAGCGCGGGGCGGAGATATCCTCGAGGTTGACGCCGCCGAAGCTGCCGGCGAGCAGCGCAACGGTGTTGACGATATCGTCGACATTCTTGGAGCGGATGCAGAGCGGGAAGGCATCGACGTTGCCGAAGGCCTTGAAGAGAACGCACTTGCCTTCCATGACCGGCATGCCGGCTTCCGGACCGATGTCGCCCAGGCCGAGGACGGCGGTGCCGTCGGTGACGACTGCGACGAGGTTCCAGCGACGGGTCAGCTCATAGCTGAGGTCGATGTCCTTCTGGATTGCCAGGCAGGGCTCGGCGACACCCGGCGTGTAAGCCAGCGACAGGTCTTCCTTGGTGTTGACCGGAGCGGTCGCGACAACCTCGATCTTGCCTTTCCATTGGCGGTGAAGTTCCATGGCTCTTTCTTTTACGTCCATATGCTCCTCTTCCTTCCCGGTTCAAACAGGGAATTGACATCACAGGGTCCATCCGGTGTACGGGCGTCCTCCAGTCGCTGTCAAGCGGCGGCGGTTGAACAGCTCGACGGCTCGAAAACGTTTCCTGCCAGTGCAGAATTTATCATTCGCCACAAGACCTGTCAAGCCAATTTCGTCAGCTGTCATACCGCCGGCCGGATTCACGGTCCATCAGCGGCCAGACAGCGGGCCGGATCCATCGTCCTTCATTGTCCTGACCGCCAGTCGGATTCACGGCCCATCAGCGGCTAGACGTCAGGCTCGCCGACCGCCATCGCAGCGCCGGCGGAAGCAGGCGCCATATCGCCATTCAAGAAACCGCTTCCGGACTCGCCAGCGGCAGTGGCGCTCGCCGCTTCCTCACCGGCAGAACCATTCTCCGCGTCCCCGTTTTCGGGGTTCTCGGAACGCAGCTCCTCGAGATACCGGAGCACGCGGAAGCTCAGCTGGCAGCCGAGCCGTCCGCCCGGGCGCGGCTTGGCACGCAGGCGGGCTGCGATGCGGCCGTGCTGGTCGCAGGCGAAGATGGCCTCGGCACTGCGGCGCCGGACCCGCCATGGCATCAGCGGGGCCAGGGCGGCGCCGCAGGACGGGCATACGGCCGGCACGGCGGCGGCCTGCGCCACCGCCTCGTCCATGCTGCCGGCCTCGGGAAGACCGACGGTGTGCGAGCGCGGCAGGGCCGGATCGACCAGAAACGGGGTGATGACGTCGCCACCGCCGTTCTCCTTCTGGATGATCGCGACAATCTCGGCGAGGATGCGGCCCGTGTAGTGCGCATCGCTCACCGCCTGGTGGAACGGCTGGTTCTTGGAGACACGCAGGAAGTCGATGGCGTACTCGATGCTGCGCTGCATGCCGGAGCGTTCGATCAAGGCGTCGAACAGGTACTGTACGTCCAGGCTCCAGGGCGGCAGCATGGCCGACAGGCCGTAGAAGTCGAGGTTCATGTGCAAGGTCGAGATGTCGCTCTCGCTCCAGGTGCAGAAGATGAAGTCCTCGCCGCAGAACTTGCGGAAGCTCTGGGCCGCCTCCGGGAAGGCCTGCCCGTAGCTCATGCTCTGCTGCATCCGCCGGGTCACGGCCGCGACGTAGCCGGAGAGAATGGTGTAGTACTTCGGCTTCACGAAGGTGGAGAAGCGGCCGATCGGGCGGAACTGCTCGTCCAGCTTGACGGCGCCGATCTCCATGATCTCGAAGGGCATGGCCGCCTGGACCGCGGGATCAACCTTGTTGGCGCGGCCGGCAATGTTCCATTCCAGGTCAAATACGATGTAGTGCATCTTGTGGGGGTCTTCCTTTGCTTTTCAGGATGATGAGCCCAAGCAGGACCAGCGCGGCGACCAGCATCCAGATGTTGATCAGGAACAGGAACCGGATGCCGAAGACGACGCTGAGGTAGCCGCCGAGCAGGCTGGGGATCATGCGGGCGATGCCATTGATGATCAGGTTGAAGAGCGTCTGGCCGGAGGTCTGGATGGCGGTCGGAACACTCTCGTGGATGTAGTGCATAAGGCAGAAGTTCGTCACCATGAAGCTGCAGCCATGCAGAAGCTGGACCCAGATCTGGCCGGTCGGGCTCAGGACAACATAGGTCAGGATCCATCGGATCAGCGAGATGATGCCGGAATAGAG
Source organism: uncultured Oscillospiraceae bacterium (assembly GCA_964403755.1). Lineage (GTDB taxonomy): Bacteria > Bacillota > Clostridia > Saccharofermentanales > UBA5734 > JAXGXQ01. Next base: position 1,014 of record CAYOHO010000056.1, on the reverse strand, counting down.
CAGCAGGTTGTTGATGCCGAAGCGGCGCATGAGCTTCTCGCCCAGGAACAAGAAGATGACTTCGGCGGCGGCCGAGGTAAACATCAGGACCCCGAGCAGGCTTTGGGTCCCGCCCAGGTCCTTGGTCAGGTACAGGGCGAAGAAGGTCGAATAGAAGCCGTACGGGAAGGCCAGCAGGAAGGCATAGGTGACATATCCGGCCAGGCGCCAGCGGTTGCGGATCTGCCTGACATCGAAGCGGCCGCCCACGGCCCGCGGCACGCCCTTCAGCTTCGGGGTCCGGCGGACCAGCAGGAGATCGAAGGCCGTATAGGCGAAGTACAGGGGGAACAGGACACGTATATTCCAGTGCATCAGCCAGCCGATGACCACGGCCGCGACCATGTAGCCAAAGGTGGCGACGCCGCGGATCGGTCCGTAGTTAAGCTGGTGGCGGCCGAGGAAGTCGAGGGCGAGCGAGTCCTCGACCGGATGCTGCGAGGTCCGGAAGAAGACGTGCACGATGAAGAGGGTCACGACAAAGGGCAGCGACGCCGAAAGGCCCATCAGGAGCATCGAGATGCCGCTGCCGGCCAGGATCCAGTAGAGGATGTTGTTGCGGACCGCGCTGCGGTCACCCAATCGGCCCCAGAGCGGCTGGGCGATCAGGGCGATCGCCGGGCCGATCGCGTAGAGCACACCGATGGTCGCCGTGCTGTAGCCGATGTCGCGGAAATAGACGACGAGGTAGGTGAAGAAGATCGGCTCGCCCCAGTAGGCCACCGCATACATGGCCAGGAAGGCCAGGTAGCCGCGGCGGGTCGCGTCGGAGTCGAAGGCGGAGTCAAACTGGCTCTTGATCTGTCTGAGCGGATGCATCATGGGTTCTATCATCCAACGAAACGCCCGCCCCGTCAAGCCGCGCTACAGCCCTGAGAACCGGGCGCCCGGTTCTCGGGACTCATGTCAGGTTGACGACCCAGCGCTCATGACGCAGGTAGCGCAGGGCGACGCCGAGCTTGGCCAGCTCGCAGG
>CAYOHO010000055.1:0-9036 GCA_964403755.1 uncultured Oscillospiraceae bacterium | reverse complement strand
AAATCCTTTGGAGAACAGATCGGATATCCAATGGAATCACCAGTTGTTACGAGCCGGAAAACCTGGCAAGTCTGCTGAAAGTGCTCTTGGAAATGCCTGTGTGATGACTGTACGAGCGCCTGCGGGAAACGCCTTGATTTGAACGCAAGAAGCCGGTTAGCTGGCCTTCTGCCATATCCAGTTCAAGTCTATACCCGTCCTTGCGGCATGTAAATAGTCACCACATGGTCACACAAAGGCCATGCGCCGGCCGGCAGTTGCCGGAAGCCGGTTGGATGCTGCCGGATGCCGGCTGGATGCTGCCGGAAGCCGGCTGGATGCTGCCGGAAACCGGCGCGGAAAAGCCTATGGGCAAAAGACCATGAAGTCAGGCCGGCCTTACAGCCGGAGCGCCCATTCCCGCGCGTCCCAGGTGCCGGTGACAATATCCTCATAGAACTCCGGCTCGTGGCAGACCATCAGGATGGTCCCGGCGTAGGCCTTGAGTGCATTCTTGAGGACATCCTTGGCAATGACATCGAGGTGGTTCGTCGGCTCGTCGAGGACGAGCACGTTGTGCTTGCGGTTCATCAGCTTGCAGAAGCGGAGCTTGGCCTGCTCGCCGCCGCTGAGCACGGAGACCTTGCTCTCGATGTGCTTGTTGGTCAGGCCGCAGCGGGCCAGGGCAGCGCGCAGCTCGCCGATGCTCATCGCCGGGAAGGCGTCGCCCAGCGCTTCGAGGCAGGTGCGCGACGGGTCGCCGGCGTTCTCCTGCTCGAAATAGCCGATCGAGAGGAAGTCGCCTTGACGGTGCTCGCCGGCCAGGGCCGGAACGAGTCCGAGCAGGCTCTTGAGCAGGGTCGTCTTGCCGATGCCGTTGGCGCCGACCAGCGAGACCTTCTGTCCGCGCTCCAGCTGCAGGTCGATCGGGCGGCTCAGCGGCTCGTCGTAGCCGATCACGAGCCCGCTGGCTTCAAAGACGGTCCGTCCGGGCGTGCGGTCGGTCTGGAACGCGAAGACCGGCACCGGCTTGTCCTTCTCCAGTTCGATCAGGTCCATGCGGTCGATCTTCTTCTGCCGGCTCATCGCCATGTTGCGGGTAGCGACGCGGGCCTTGTTGCGGGCGACAAAGTCCTTGAGGCTGGCGATCTCCTGCTGCTGGCGCTCATAGGCGCTCTCGCGCTGGGCCTTCTGCACCTCGTAGACCTCGAGGAAATGGTCGTAGTCGCCGGCATAGCGCTCGAGGCGGCAGTTGCTGACATGATAGACCACGTTGATGACGCTGTTGAGGAACGGCATGTCATGCGAGATCAGGATGAATGCGTTCTCGTATTCCAGCAGATACTGGCGCAGCCAGGCAATGTGCTCTTCATCGAGATAGTTGGTCGGCTCGTCGAGCAGCAGGATGTCGGGCTTCTCGAGCAGGAGCTTGGCGAGCAGAACCTTGGTGCGCTGGCCGCCGCTCAAGGCCGCGACATCCGTCTCCAGGCCGAAGGCCAGCAGGCCGAGCGCGTCCGCCGTCTCCAGGATCTTGCTGTCCATCAGGAAATAGTCGCTGTGCTCGATCTGGGTCTGGAGCTCGCCCATCTCCTCCATCAGCGCTTCCATTGCCGCCTCGTCCGCCTCACCGAGCAGCGCGTAGATTTCCTCAAGCCGGGCTTGCTTGACGTTGAGCCCGTCGAAGGCCTGCTTCAGCGCGTCGCGGATCGACAGCCCGGGCGTCAGGGTTGCATGCTGGTTCAGGTAGCCGGCCGTGACGCCGCGCGACCACTGGATGGTTCCCTCGTCCGGCTCCATGTGCGAGGTCACCATCTTCATGAAGGTCGATTTGCCTTCGCCATTTGCGCCGATCAGGCCGATATGCTCGCCCCGGAGCAGGCGAAAGGAAATGTCATCGAAAATGACGCGGTCGCCAAATCCATGGCTCAGGTGTTCAACGGAAAGCAGACTCATCAGGGAACCTCACACGGGTGGCTTCAGCAGGGCTTCTTGGGATGGCATGGCGGTACCTGGATTGACCAGGCGGGTCCAGGCTGGATCAGGTCCGTATCTGGCCGGAACAGGCCGGGAAGGAACGGACCGGAACGGAACGGACCGGAACGGAACGGACCGGAACGGACCACCCGCCCGCGCATCAGGCGGCGGGCAAAGGCAGACGCCATTGTACCAGAAACCGGCCGTGCTGGCCAGTGTCGCGACGAAGCAGCCAGCCGGATGGATGACCGGCCGAGAGCGTTGCGGACGGCCTGACAGAAAGCCAGTGGGTGATCTGGCCAACGGGCTGCGGGATGCCTGGTGAATAACCTGCGGGATGCCTGGTGAACGGGCTTCGGGTGGTCTGGCGAACGACCTGCGGGCGGCCAGGTTTCCCGATCAAGGCATCGTTTCCTTGCCAAAGAGAATAATGTGTGGTATAGTAACACAAGGTCAATCTTGCATTGCTCATTAATGGCTGAAATCGCCTCCTTTAGGGGATGTTACGTGTTTCAATCATCAGACGCAAAACACGGGATGTCCTAAAAAATTTAAAGGAGGCATCATTATGCCTGACAAGACCATCACCTGCAAAGACTGCGGAACCCAGTTCGTTTTCACCGAGAATGAGCAGAACTTCTACAAGGAGAAGGGTTTCGAGAACGATCCCATCCGCTGCGCCGATTGCCGCCGTGCCCGCAAGCAGGCCCGCAACAACGGCTACGACAACCGTGGCTACAGCAGCAACTGGTAAGCTGACGAATCACAATCGTGTGATGCAGACGCCCCCGGCCGCAAGGCCAGGGGCGTCTTTTTGCCTTCCGTCATTTTACGTCGACAGCTTCAGGCGGCTGGTTCGTAGCTGATCTGCCAGCTGACACCGAAACGGTCGGTCACGGCACCGTAGCGCTTACTCCAGAAAGTTTCCTGAAGCGGCATATCGACCGAGCCGCCATCCTGGAGCCGGTCAAAGAGCGTGTCGACTTCAGCCAGATCATGCGTGACGATGGTCAGGCTGAAATTGTCGCCAATCGTGAATGGCATGCCGGGCCAGGTGTCGGAAAACATCACGTCACCGCCATGGATGTTCAGCCTTGCGTGCATGACGCGGTTTCTGGCCGCCTCCGGCAGCGGGAAGTCCGGATTGTCCGGTCCCTCGCCGAAGGTCATGATGCTGGCCGGTCCGGTATGGAAGACGTCCTCGTAGAAATGAATGGCATCGCGGCAGTTGCCGTCAAAGTTCAAGTAAATGTTCAGCGACATATGATGATCCTCCTGCAGCAGCGCATCCTGTCACGGAAGGCTGCCAGCCGCCCGGCCCGCATAACCTGCTGACGGCGGTGCGGCTCTTGAAACCGATGGTCTGATCGTAGCATTTTCCGCCGCTGCTTTCCGTTCTGGTCGTTACTGGATTTGCCATTTATTGCAGGCAGTCCGCCCGACAGCCCGGCATCTCGGCGTCTGCGCCATCGCCGCCCGCTCCGTCAACAGCGCCTGAGCCGTCATCAGCATCTACTTCTGCCATCGGCGCCCGCTCCGTCATCAGCGCCTGCGCCGTCATCAGTCACAGAACCGATTGTCAACGCTCAGAAGTCCGTCACCTGCCCGTCAGACGAGCCGGCTAAAGTGGGTATAGAAGCAGGTTCCGAAATGGAAAGAACCTGTAGCAGACAGGTTCCACTTGAGAGAAATGGTTGGTGTGAATGATGAACAGGAAAAAGACGAAATGGACCGCCCTCTTGCTTGCAGCCGCCCTGGTCGCGTCGATCGCGGCCGGGTGTTCAGCTGCGACCGCGTCCGTCGCGGCGGCAGCGGTTTCAGGCACCGGGAGCACAGCCGCGACGGCGGCCAGCAGTACTGGCTCCTCATCCGGTTCGGCGGCCGGTTCCACGTCCGGTTCAACAGCCGGAGCCAGCGCCGTGGCCGTATCCGCTGTCAAGGATGCTGCCGTCACCGTCGAATATACCGACAAGGATCTCGACGCCACATTCAATGCCGCATCCAGCGTCAAAATCGCCCTCAGCGGCAGTTCCGCAACGGTCACAGGCACTGGCGCCACGGCCGGCAACGGCCTCGTGACCATTACGGCAGCCGGAACCTACGTGCTGAGCGGCTCGTTCAGCGGTCAGATCCTGGTCAATTCAGCAGACGACAAGGCCGTCCGGATCGTGCTGAACGGCGTCAGCATCACAAACGAAACCGGGCCTGCCATCCTGGCCGAGGCAGCCAGCAAGGTCGTCCTCATCCTGGCTGATGGTTCGAAGAACAGCGTCGCCGACGGCAGCACCAGGACCGGCACCGTCGCCGGCAGCAGCACCGCCAGCGCCACCGCCGGCAGCAATGCCAGCAGCACCGCGAGCGTCACGGCAGACGAGGAAGACCTGAATGCCGCGATCTTCAGTCGGGCCGATTTGACCATCAACGGCAAGGGTTCGCTGGCAGTCGATGGCAATTATGCCCACGGCATCATCAGCAAGGATGACCTCAAGATCGTCAGCGGCACGATCAGCATCGATGCCGTGAATGACGGTCTCAAGGGCCGCGACCTGGTCGCTATCAGGGACGGCAGCATCAGCATCCAGGCCAAGGGTGACGGCATCCAGACGACCAATGACGAGGATACCGCCAAGGGCAGCCTGGTCATCGACGGCGGCACGGTCACGATTGTTTCCGGCAAGGACGCCCTGCACTCGATCAATGCCATCGCGGTCCAGGGCGGCAGCCTGACCGTGTCCGCCGAGGATGACGGCCTTCATGCCGATGTCCGAATCGTCATCAGCAGCGGCAGCATCGACATCCAGAAGAGCTTCGAAGGCATCGAGAGCGGCAACATCGACGTCTATGGCGGCAGCATCCGCCTGGTATCCAGCGACGACGGCTTCAATGTCTCCGGCGGTGTCGACAATTCCTCCGGCAGCGCCACCAGCGCGGCCAGCAGCATCCGCGGCGGCATGGGCGGCATGGGCGGCGATGCCGTGCTCGCCAATAGTTCGCTTGACATCTACGGCGGTACGATTGTGGTCAATGCCAATGGCGACGGCCTCGACAGCAATGGCTCCATGACCATGTCGGGCGGCACCGTGATCGTCAACGGCCCGACCGCAAACAACAATGGCGCCATCGACTACAACGGCACCTTCGTCATGACCGGCGGCCTGCTGGTCGCAGCCGGAAGCGCCGGCATGGCACAGGCCCCCGGCACCACCTCGACTCAGAACGCCCTTCTGGTCAATTTCCCATCCACACTTGCCGCCGGCACCCTGGTCAGCGTCCGCTCCAGCACCGGGGAAGAAATCGTCAGCTTCGCCCCGGCCAAAGCCTTCCAGTCGATCGTCATCAGCTCGCCCAGCCTGAAGAAGGGTGTCGCCTACACGGTCTCGACCGGCGGCAGCAGCACCGGCAAGGCCTCGGATGGCCTCTACTCGGGCGGCAGTTCCTCCGGCGGCACGGTCGTCGCTACCCTGACGGTTACGGGTGCCGTAACCAGCTACGGCTCGGCCGGCGGCATGGGCGGCGGCATGGGCGGCAACATGGGCAGCGGCATGGTTGGCCGGAAAGGATAAGCGCGATCGGCGCAGATCATCATCGGCCAACCCGTCAGGGCAGCGGGGAGGGACTATCTTCCCTCCCGGCTGCCCTTTTCCAACGGCCAGTTCCGTTGCCGGCTTCTCATGCCATTTTGAAAGTCATTGCATTAAGTCCTGCAAAACGATCATTGGCCTGCGGGTCAGTATTCAGACAGAAAAATGGACGCCTGACGGCTTGACACGATGCATCGCAGGCCTTATCGTCCCTTCTGACAGAGCGCAGCCGCCAGAGCGCATCGACAGCCGGCGAGAACAAGGGCGCGAGCCGCTAAGAAGGAAATGGTATTCCCATGTCATTGCACGTTGTCGATGAAGCCAGACGCTGCCTGAATTGCAAGAAGCCCCTCTGCCGGACCGGCTGTCCGATCCAGACGCCGATCCCGGAGATGATCCAGCTCTTCCTCAGCGGCCGGATCACCGAAGCGGGCGAGCAGGTGTTCAGCAACAATCCGCTGTCGCTCGTCTGCTCGCTTGTCTGCAATCACGAGAGCCAGTGCGAGGGACACTGCGTCCTGGCCCGCAAGGGCATGCCGATCCATATCAGCAGCATCGAGAACTATATCTCCGACAACTACCTGGCCAAGCTGAACGAGCAGCCGTCGGTGCGCAACGGTCGCCGGATCGGCATCATCGGTTCCGGGCCGGCCGGCCTCACCATCGCCATCATCCTGGCCCGGCGCGGCTATGACATCACCGTCTTCGAGGGCAAGGAGCGCATCGGCGGCGTCCTGCGCTACGGCATCCCGGACTTCCGGCTGCCCAAGGAGATCCTCGACCGCTTCGAGCGCGAGATGCGCCAGATCGGGATCAAGATCCGCCCGAACACCTCGATCGGCACCGTGATCGGCATCGACGAGATGCTGCGTGACGGCTACGATGCCATCTTCGTCGGCACCGGTGTCTGGAAGCCGCGAAGCCTCGGCATCCGGGGCGAGACACTCGGCCATGTCCATTTCGCGATCAACTACCTGACCAATCCCGACGTCTACCACCTTGGCCGCTCGCTCATTGTCGTCGGTGCCGGCAATGCCGCCATGGACGTGGCGCGGACGGCGCTCCGCAAGGGCGTGCAGAGCGTTTCGGTCTACACGCGCGGCCCCGCCTTCTCGGCCAGCAAGCGCGAATTCGAGTATGCGAAGATTGATGGCGTGGTGTTCCGGAACAACATGGTGCCGGTCGAGATCACGGACGAGGGCGTCCGGTTCCGCAATGCCGCCAGCGAGGAGGCGCCCGGCGCTGATCACGCTCCCGGCGATGTGAAGCTGTATCCGGCTGACAGCGTCATCATCTGCATCGGCCAGGGGCCGCGCAACCGCATCGTCTCGACCACGGCCGGCATCGACGTGACCCAGAAGGGCCTGGTCGTGACGGACGACCAGGGCCACACCACGCGTGCAGGCATCTTCGCCTCCGGCGATGTGGTGCTGGGCGCACGCACCGTGGTGGAAGCGGTTGCCCTGTCAAAGCGAGTCGCCGACGCGATTGACGAGTATGTCATCGCAAAGTCGGCACCGAACTGAACATCACGATTCGAATTCAAACGCCTGCCAGGGAATTTCCACGGGTTTGCCCCGGTTGATCACATCATCGGCATGGAGGATGAGCGGGAATTCGGCCGCGTCCGCCAGACCGCGGGCAGCAAGCGTACGGATGGCCGCAGCTGTCCGGGTGATGATGACGACCGACTCGAGCGTGATTCCCGAGAGCGAAGCCATCGCCTCCTCGAAAGCGACGCCCTCGCCAAGGAGCGTGCCGATCCGGCGCGAGCGGCCGCCAAACACGGTCACATAAAGATCGCCAATGCCAAAGGACAGGCTGCCGGCGTCACCGCCGCACAGCCGCAGGATGCCGGCCATCTCCCGGAGGCTCTGGCCAAACAGGGCCGCCTGGGAATTGAGGTGCTCGAAGGGCCCGCCCTCACGCTTGTGCGACAGGCCCACAGCCAGGCTGACTGCGAGCGCAAAGCCATTCTTCAGCGCCACGGCACACTCGATGCCACGGACATCGGTTGAAAGGCTGATATGATAGTAGCCGGTCCCGAACAGGCCCTTGAGCCAGCGAAGCAGGGTCAGGTCCCGGCCGCAGAACGCAACCTCGGTGTCGTCGTGATCGGCAAGCTCGGCAGCGATGCAGGGGCCCCCGATGGCACTGAAGGCAATCCGTCCGCCGCTGGCTGCCTCGAATATCTCCGGAAAGCAGATCAGCTGACCGTCCGGCCGGTTGATCATGCCCTTGGTGACGGAAAGGACCGGCAGGGAGCCAGGGATCAGAGGCAGCATCTCGGTCAGGAACCAGTCAACGCCGAAGCTGCTGACGCCGTTCACAAACAGGTCGGCACCATCCATGGCCGACTGGACATCATCGATCTGAAAGTACTCGGTTCGTTCAGGCAGCTGGCGCCGGAGCGTCGGATGGAAGCCGCTGCTCTTCAGTTCGCGGATGATGCCGCGGTCAAGCGGCGTGCCAACCAGACGCACTTCATGGCCGTTCGTATCCAGCGGAAAGGTCAGGGCAGAACCCATCATGCCCGAGCCGACAATGGTGATGATGCTCATGTAATGCCACCTCCTGCGCTTCCGGCTCTCGTGGCGGTGCCGGCCGCAATTCTTGAGCTGTTCTCGCGGGCTGCGCAGACCGGGCTGCGATTCTTGTGTGGCGCTCGCGGGCTGCGCTGACCGGGCTGCGATTCTTGAGTGGTGCCCGCGGGCTGCGCAGACCGGGCAGACCGGGCGGACGTATCAGCAACGTCATGTGACCGTGCGAGACAGCCTGATTATAGCAGAAACCGCTCATGCCGCGGATCAGGCGATTCTGCCGGATCATCGGACGCGGCAGTGCCCGGTGCTCGCCGATTCTGCCGGACAGGCGGAAGGACGCTCGTCTGGCGAGAGCGTCCTCCCTTGCATGTCCGGACTGGCACGGATCCGGAGGTCAGTATTCAGCTCATCATGTATTTAGCATCATAGATCATGAAATCATCTGAAAACGAATTTGTGAGATCGCCTTGAGAATCTGAAACAATTCGATCAGATCCCCTCCGGCAATTCCGTCTCTGCGCCGGCCATCCGTTCGCCGAAGTCCGTCAGGAACGGATCGGCGGTTCGGCAACCTGAATCCGGATGGTTGAGAGGCAGGCATTTTGGCGATTCCGGTCGAAGGGCGAAAACATCTGCTCCCAGGCGAAGGCATGAGCTGCTGCATGTCCGGGATGCGCCGGGTTCCGGAAAGCTTTTAGGAAGGCGGCATAGCCGGCAAAACCCTCGGCATCCTCTGGCGGACAGTCACCTGCCGCGGCAAGCAGGATCGGACAGTCAAGATCATAGTCGTCGATGGTTTCCTCGAGAAGAAGCCGGTGCTGCCACTGGCTGCCAAGCAGGTTGTAGGTATAGACCAGCTGGCCATGCCGGGCAAGGTACTCGCCCATCGGGGTCTTTGCCGGCTCAAGCACCGTCGGGAAATCCCGGCTGGGATGCCCGGCTGCAGGCACTGGCCATGG
>CAYOHO010000054.1:0-9174 GCA_964403755.1 uncultured Oscillospiraceae bacterium | reverse complement strand
ATCTGGCTATCGGACACTGGGAGAGCGAGGCCTTCGCCGGAACCGTCATGGCAGGGCCATTCCTGTTTGACATCCCGAACGAGGCCTTCGTCGCTGATATTGTCGCCCGCAACCGGCTGCCTGAGTCTCTGTCGAGCAAGTTCCTGAACGACTACCGGCTGCTCCGCATCCTCGATTTTGAGCGCTATGCCGCGATCGGCCGCCTGATGGTCAACCTGGTCAGCCGGCCGCTCCTGCTCGGCGAGATGGTCCAGCTGGAAAGCCGGACTGCCAGGCCTGTCCGGAAGGGTGCGGAAATCGAGGATGCCGATGTGCTGCATTCCCAGATCGAGCTGCGCTACCGGCGCCAGAATGAGCTTCTAGCTGCCGTTGAAACGGGCGATACCGAGGCGGCGCTGAAGAGCTACCAGCTGACCCGCTTCAATCCGACGGAACGGGTTCCCAACAATCCGCTGCGAGCCCACAAGAATATTTCGCTGGCCTTCAACACCATGCTGCGCATGGCTGCCGAGCGGGCCCAGGTCAGTCCGGTTTTCCTGAACGAGATATCAAGCCGCTTTGCCACGCTGGTGGAGCGGGTCAGCAATATCTCGGAGCTGGAGACGCTGCTGAAGACCATGATCGTCGACTACTGCAGCCTGGTGAAGAAGATGGCTATTCGAGGCGCCAGTCCAGGCATCCGCAAGGCGGTCAGCCATATCCAGATCAGCTACGCGAAGCCGCTGACACTTGTGGATATCGCGGCAAAGGCCAACCTCAACCCAAGTCACCTGTCCCGCCAGTTCAAGAAGGAGATGGGGATGACCGTGACCGAATTCATCAACCGGAAGCGCATCGAACGCGCCAGGGAACTGATCAGCCAGGGCAGCCGCGCCATTTCCGATGTCGCTACGGCCGTCGGCTTTGAAAGCCAGAGCTACTTTGCCACCGTCTTCCGGCAAGTAACCGGACTGTCCCCGTCCGCGTACATCAAGAACCCGGGTGCAGAAAGCAAAGGCCCGCGGGCGTAATAGGGGTGCCGCGCCCACGGCCAGTGCCAGCCAGCCGAGACGGGCATCCGGAGCCTTGAACGGTGTACAATGGAAGAGGTCTCTCCCGCTCTGATGTCGTGTCCCTGTACTGTCCCCTTCAGCCGAACCCATTGCCAGAAAGGAGTGCCTGCCATGCTCCGATTCAACAACCGCAGCAACCTGCTCGACGAGAAGGACTTCAAGTACCCGCTGCAGGATTCGGAATCGCCGAACCTGTTCCGCGACCTCTTCCCCTACGACGAGGTGCCCAAGATCGCCTTCAACAACCGGCGGGTTCCGATGAGCATGCCGGCAGCGATCTGGCTGACCGACACGACATTCCGGGACGGCCAGCAGTCGCGCGCACCCTACACGGCGCAGCAGATGGTGGACCTCTACCAGATGATGCACCAGCTGGGCGGCCCGGAGGGGATCATCCGCCAGACGGAGTTCTTCGCCTATTCTCCGGCCGACCGCAAGGCCATCGAGGACTGCCTGGCGCTGGGTTACGATTTCCCGCAGGTCACGACCTGGATCCGGGCGAGCAAGAAGGACTTCGAGCTGGTCAAGAACATTGGGATCAAGGAGACTGGCATCCTGGTCAGCTGTTCGGACTACCATATCTACAAGAAGCTGAAGATGACCCGCGGCCAGGCCCTGGCGCATTACCTCAGCGTCGTCGGCGACATCTTCGAGCACGGCCTGATCCCCCGCTGCCATTTCGAGGACATCACGCGCGCCGACTACTACGGCTTTGTCGTCCCCTTCGTCAACGAGCTGGTGAAGCTGTCGCAGGCGGCCGGCATGCCGGTCAAGATCCGCTGCTGCGACACGATGGGCTATGGCGTGCCGTTCTCGGGCAGCTCGCTGCCGCGCAGCGTGCCCGGCATCATCTACGGCCTGCAGCAGTACTCGGACGTGCCCTCCGAGAACCTGGAGTGGCACGGCCACAACGACTTCGGCTTCGGCATCGCCAACGCGGTCACCGCCTGGCTCTATGGCGCCTGTTCGGTGAACTGTTCGCTCCTTGGCATCGGCGAGCGCACCGGCAATGTGCCGCTCGAGGCGATGGTGTTCCAATACGCGGCCCTGCGCGGCACGACCTCCGGGATGGACACGCGCGTCATCACCGAGATCGCGCGCTACTTCGAGCGCGAGCTGGGCTACGAGATACCGCCAATGACGCCGTTTGTCGGCCAGAACTTCAATGTGACCCGCGCCGGTATCCATGCCGACGGCCTGATGAAGGACGAGGAGATCTACAACGCCTTTGACACGGGCCTGATCCTGAACCGGCCGGCCGGCATCTCGATCAACAATGTCTCGGGCAGTGCCGGGATCGCCTACTGGATCAACGCCCGCTTCCATCTCGACGACGCACGCAAGCTCCGCAAGGATGACGATATCGTGCTCCAGATGAAGCAGCAGGTCGACCAGGCCTACCTGGACGGCCGGGTCACCGAGATGAGCAACGCCGAGCTGGTCCGCATCGCCACCAGGATCGCACCCTGGCTGACGGCACTGGCGCCGGAGGCCTGACGCCGGCTGATCCGGCCCACCGGCTGCCTGCTTGGCCGAATGGCGGGCTGCAGCGGCAATTTCCATAATTTAATGGTTGACGACACCATTCCACAAGCATACGATGAATGCGGCTGATCCGATCGGCCGCATTCATGCTTGAAAGGAGCCTGTCCGTTGGACACTGACGATCGAAGTCCCTATCCCATATCAAACAGCATCGGACGGCAGGCAGGGCTCCCGGTTTAGCTTAGCCTGCCGTCCGGAAAGGACGGCAGCATGAAGCAGGCCGAAAAAGCAACCGTCCGGACGTCGGAACAGATCGCCCGGAACCTTTTCCAGTGTTCTCAGAAAAACAAATATGAATTATTGAATGAACTGAAGGCGAGCGAGCGCGGCCTTGACTTTGTTGACGTCGAGGAGCGCCGCGAGACGTTCGGCTATAACGAGTTCGACTACGAGCAGCCGACCCCCTGGCCGGTGCAGCTGCTCAAGGCCTTCGTCAATCCCTTTTCCCTGATCCTGCTGGTCCTCGCGGCCGTGTCCTTCCTCACCGAGGTGGTGCTGGAGGCGCCGGAGGACCGCAATCCGGCTGCTGTGATCGTGATCATGAGCCTGATCCTGATCAGCGGCATCATCCGCTTTGTCCAGGAATTCCAGTCACAGCAGGAGGCGGAGAAGCTGAAGGCGATGGTCAAGACGACCATCACCGTGCAGCGCCGTGACGAGCCGGCGATCGAGATGCCGATCCGCGACCTGCTGCCGGGCGACATCTGCATCATCGCAGCCGGCGACATGATCCCGGCCGACCTGCGGGTGCTGACGGCCAAGGACCTCTATGTCAGCCAGTCGGCCATGACCGGCGAGTCCGAGCCGGTCGAGAAGCATGCCGATGCCCGTCCCGGCATTCGGGTTGAGGCAGGCACCGAAGCCGGCGCCAGCTCGCCGGCCGGCGCTGCGGGCGACCTGTTTGCCCTCACCAACATCCTCTTCATGGGCACCAACGTGGTCAGCGGCTCGGCTACGGCTGTCGTGCTGACGACCGGAGGCAGCACCTACTTCGGCAGCATGGCGCGCTCGCTTTCCGGAGCGCGTCCGGAGACCAGCTTCGACAAGGGTGTGCGCTCGGTCAGCCTGCTGCTGATCCGCTTCATGCTGGTCATGGTGCCGGTCGTCTTCCTGGTCAACGGCATCACCAAGCGCAACTGGCTGGAGGCGCTTCTCTTCGCCATCTCCGTCGCCATCGGCCTGACGCCGGAGATGATGCCGATGATCATCTCCGCCAACCTGGCCAAGGGCGCCATGAACATGTCGCGGCGCAAGACAGTCGTCAAGGAGCTGAACGCCATCCAGAACTTCGGCGCCATGGACATCCTCTGCACCGACAAGACCGGCACCCTGACGATCGACCACATCGTGATCGAGCGCCACCTCGACATCCATGGCAACGACGATATCCGCGTGCTCCGGCACGGCTTCCTCAACAGCTGGTTCCAGACCGGGCTCAAGAACCTGATCGACCTCGCCGTCATCGACAAGGCGCGCGAGTTGAACCTCAACGGCCTGACCCAGATCTACCACAAGGTCGACGAGATTCCCTTCGACTTCACGCGCCGGCGCATGAGCGTCGTGCTCAAGGACGCCGGCGGCAAGACGCAGCTGATCACCAAGGGCGCGATCGAGGAGATCCTGACAATCTGCACCCATTGCGAATACCGGGGCGACGTCCTGGAGCTGACCGACGAGATCCGCGCGGAAGTCCAGCAGATGGCGGTCCGGCTCAACGAGGATGGCATGCGGGTCATCGCCGTCGCACAGAAGAACAATCCCGCCAGCGAGGGCGTGTTCTCGGTTGCCGACGAGGCCGGCATGGTCCTCATGGGCTTCCTTGGCCTCCTCGATCCGCCGAAGCCGACCGCTGCGGCTGCCATCCAGGCGCTCCAGGAATACGGCGTCGGCGTCAAGGTCCTGACCGGTGACAACGAGGTTGTCGCGCGCAAGATCGGCCGCGATGTCGGCCTGCCATCCGTCCAGACGCTGCTCGGCAGCGACCTCGAGCAGATGGACGACGACACGCTGCAGGCGCACCTGGACGAGACCGTCATCTTCGCCAAGCTCTCGCCGCTGCAGAAGCAGCGCGTGGTCAAGGCCCTGCAGGCCCAGGGGCACACCGTCGGGTTCATGGGCGACGGTATCAACGACGCCGCCGCCCTGCGCCAGGCCGACATCGGCATCTCGGTCGACTCGGCCGTCGACATCGCCCGCGAGTCGGCCGACATCATCCTGCTGGAGAAGGACCTCATGGTCCTGGAGCAGGGCATCATCGAGGGCCGGCGCACCTTCGGCAACATCATCAAGTACATCAAGATGGCGGCCAGCTCGAACTTCGGCAACATGTTCTCGGTCCTGACGGCGAGCGTGTTCCTGCCCTTCCTGCCGATGCTGCCGGTCCAGATCCTGATCCTCAACCTGCTCTACAACATCTCCCAGATCTCCATCCCCTGGGACCGGATGGACGAGGAGTACCTCAAGGTGCCGCGCAAGTGGGACGCCTCGACGATCGGCAAGTTCATGATCTGGATCGGGCCGACCAGCTCCGTGTTCGATATCCTCACCTTCGTGCTGCTCTGGACGGTTTTCGGCGCACGGGCCTACCAGGCGGGTGCGATCGATCCGGCGGTCCTGCAGGCCAACGAGTCGCTGCGGGCGCTGTTCAACTCCGGCTGGTTCGTCGAGAGCCTGATCTCGCAGACCCTCATCATCCACCTGATCCGCACCGCCCGCGTGCCCTTCGTCGGCAGCCGCGCCGCCCGCCCGGTCACGCTCCTGACCACGGTCATCATGGCCATCGGCGTCATCATCCCCTTCTCCCCGCTCGGCGCCTACCTGAAGATGGCACCGCTGCCGGTCGCCTACTTCCCCTGGCTGGCGCTGATCATCCTCGGCTACTTCCTGCTCGCCCAGCTGCTGAAGACCATCTACATCCGGGTCAACCGTTCCTGGCTGTAAAGCCGGCGCTCCTGATCCGCCAGAACCGATCGCCCGCGGCACGGCGGGACCGGGCGCCCGCGGCACGGTGGAACCGATCGCCCGTCCCTGAACCAAAGAGAAGGCCGGCCCCGCGCTCCCCTGGAGGAGCCGGGACCGGCCTTTGCTGTGGAACGGGGTGATGGCGGCGGCCCCGCGGGTTCGGGGCATTCGCCGGCGGTGGGTCTGCGGATTCAGGATTTTCGCCGGCGGTGGACCTGCGGAATCAGGGCTTCCGACAGCCAGCCGCTGGATGGGCCTCAGTGGATCAGCGAGAAGGCCATGAAGAGGCCGGCGGACAGGGACGCGACGAGCGAGACGACGGTGATCTGAGTATTGATCGACGGGCCTGCGGTGTCCTTGAAGGGGTCGCCGACTGTGTCGCCGATGACGGCGGCCTTGTGGGCCTTCGAACCCTTGCCGCCGTAATTGCCGGCCTCGATGTACTTCTTGCCGTTGTCCCACATGCCGCCGGCATTGGACATCAGGAGGGCAATCAGCAGGCCGGAGACGATATTGCCGGTGAGGAATCCGGCGATGGCCGTGACGCCGCCGACAAAGCCGACGGCCAGAGTCGCCAGGATCGCAACGAGGCCGGCCGGGATCAGCTCCCGGATGGCGCCGACCGTGGCGATGTCAATGCACTTGTTGTAATCCGGCACGACGCCTTCCTGGCCTTCGCGCAAGCCCGGTATATCGTCGAACTGGCGGTGGATCTCGGCGACCATGCGCTGGGCGTTGCGGTCGACGCCGAGCATCAGCATGGCCGAGAAGACAGCCGGGACAGCCGCGCCGGTCAGGAGGCCGAAGAAGATCAGCGGGTTCATGATGTCGAAGACAATCTTCAGGCCGGCGCCGTTGAGGATTTCCTGATAGGCGGCGAGCAGCGCAATGACCGTCAGGCCGGCGGCACCGATGGCAAAGCCCTTGGTGATGGCCTTCGCCGTGTTGCCGGCGGAGTCGAGCTGGTCGGTGATCTCGAGGACCTCGTCGCCGAGCTTGCCCATCTCGGCCAGGCCGCGGGCATTGTCGACGATCGGGCCATAGGCGTCGTTGGAGATGATCATGCCGACAACCGAGAGCATGCCCATGGCTGCCAGGGAGATGCCGAGCAGCGGTGCCTGGGCGCCGAGCGGGGCGTAGTCGCAGACCTTGTAGGCGGCCAGGGCGGCGGCGCCGATGCCGACCAGCGGCGGGAACGTGCTCAGAAGTCCATATGAGAAGCCGCTGATGATCGTGAACGCCGGACCAGTGCTTGAGGCCTTGGCAACCAACTTGACCGGCTTGCCTTCATCAGAGGTGAAGATCTCGGAGGTGAAGCCGATGATCACGCCGGCGAGCATGCCGACAAAGGTCGCCAGCCAGTAGCGGATCTCGAACTTGAAGAGCAGCGTGGCTGCCAGGGTCAGGATGCCGAAGATGATGTTGGTGAGGTAGGTGCCGTTGTTCAGCGCCCGTCCCGGGTTGCCGTTGGGTCCAACACGTGCGACGAGCACGCCGATGATCGAGGCCAGGAGGCCGAGTCCGCCGAAGGCGAAGACCAGGTGGACCTGGCCGAGCGGGGCGGCGAGCACGATCGAGGCGGCGATGGCGGCCACGTTGGAGTCGAACAGGTCTGCGCCCATGCCGGCGACATCGCCGACATTGTCGCCGACATTGTCGGCAATGACCGCGGGATTGCGCGGATCATCCTCCGGGATGCCGAGCTCGACCTTGCCGGTCAGGTCGGCGCTGATGTCGGCTGTCTTGGTGAAGATGCCGCCGCCGGCCTTGGCAAACAAGGCCAGCGAGCTGGCGCCGAAGCTGAAGGCAAGGACGATGGCATCATGCTGGGTCAGCAGGTAAAGGATGCTGGCGCCGGCCAGGCTGGTGCCGACCACCGCCATGCCCATGACGGCGCCGCCGCGGAAGCCGGCCATGAACGAAGGTGCCAGGCCGTTGCGGGCTGCCGAGGCTGACTTGACATTGGCGATGGTTGCGATGCTGATGCCGACCTTGCCGGCCAGGCCAGAGAGGACGGATCCAAGGATATAGGCCAGTGCCATGTAGATGTTTTCAAAGGGGTTCGTGCCACCGAAGCTCTCCCAGATCGGCTTTGGGTAGAAGAGGAAGATGAGGGCGGCCACGATCGCCACGAAGCGGCTGAGGACGCGATATTCAACGTTGAGGAACGTGTTTGCTCCGGCGCGGATCAGCTTGCCGATCTCCTTGATGTTGCCTTCAGCGGTCTCGAGGCTGGCAACCCATTGATAGAAATAGGCTGCTACACCAAATGCGGCAAACGATACGACAATTGAAAAGACTGGCCACCACTGCATAATGAATCCTTCTTTCCGAAATTGCTGCTTTCCTGCTGAAACTGCTGCCTTGCTGCTGAAACTGCTGCTCTGTCAAAACTGCCGCTCTGCCAAAACCGCTCTTTCCGTTAGTCCTGCTGCTTTTCTGCTGAATCTGCTGCTTTCATGAATCGAACGGGTTCGATGCATGAACGGGAAGATGAGATCATTGAATACCTGCAAGCATGATTGGCGACTGGTTTCCGGGCTGGCGAGCTCCTCCTTCCATCGGTTCAAACGGGGGGCAAAACTTGCATATTTGGCTAAATCGTATCATTATTCTTTGATCATTGCCAGACAATTTTTGCATTTATCCATATTTATAGGCAGAATTCTCGCCAGGGGGGCGGCCGCTGCGCTATCATGGATGGTGACAGCAGTCGGAACCGTCAGCACGACCATCAGGAGGCGCCATCATGAAGAAGCTGATCAGCTGGAATGTCAACGGAATCCGGGCCGCGGAAAAGAAGGGCCTGCTGGACTATATCCAGAGGAGCGACGCCGATGTGCTGGCCGTTCAGGAGATCAAGGCGCTGCCGGACCAGGTCCCGCCGGCGCTGCTCGATCCGCCCGGCTACCGGACCTATGTCCATTCGGCCGAGCGCAAGGGCTACAGCGGGACGGCTGTCTTCAGCCGCATCGAGCCGCTCTCGGTGCAGACCGGCCTGGGGATCGATGAATTCGACCACGAGGGCCGGACACAGATCCTGCAGTTCCCCTCCTTCACCCTGTTCAACGTCTACTACCCGAATGGCGGCTCCGGCGAGGAGCGCCTGGGGTTCAAGCTGCGCTTCTATGAGGCTTTCCTCGAGACGGTGCGCGAACTCGATCGCACCGGGCGGCCGCTGGTCATCTGCGGCGATGTCAACACGGCGCACCACGAGATCGACCTCGCCGAGCCAGAGCTGAACCGTGAGACTTCCGGCTTCCTGCCGGCCGAGCGCGCCTTCCTCGACCGGCTGCTCGAGATGGGCTTTGTCGATACGTTCCGCCAGTTCCATCCCGAGCCGGGCCAGTACACCTGGTGGGACATGTACACACGTGCCCGCCGCGACAACCGGGGCTGGCGGATCGACTACTTCTTCGTCAACCAGCCGCTCGCCCCCCAGGTGCGCGACGCCTGGATCGAACCGGCGGTCGAGGGCTCCGACCATTGCCCGATCGGACTGCTGCTCGACATCTGACCCGGACGACCGGTTCCGGAAAAAAATGACGGCAGGCTCATCCGGGAAGGCCTGCCGTCTGAATGTCATTGGGGTTTCATGGAACCGGTCGCCCGTGGG
>CAYOHO010000053.1:0-9276 GCA_964403755.1 uncultured Oscillospiraceae bacterium | reverse complement strand
GCCTGCTGCGACTGACTGGGCTGTCGGCGGCCTGCTGCACCGGACTGAATTCCGGCGCTAGAGGATGGACCGTGTGCCGTTGCCCGGGACGACCTTGGCGGGATAGCGGACTTCGCGGTTCGCGATGCTGCGCAGGTCATCCTTGTGCTGGATCCGGTCGAGCAGGAACTCGGCCAGCTGCCGGCCGATCATGGTTGGGTCCATGGTCGTGTAGGTCGGATGGACATAGAGCAGATCGTCATTGACGATGCGGTGGTAGGATGCGACCGAAACGTCGCCCGGCACGTCGATGCCATGCTCGTGGTAGTAGCGCAGACCGCCGCCCGCCATCTCGTTGTTGGCGAAGATGACGGCGGTGGGCTGATCGGGCAGCTCATGCAGCGCCTTCGCAGCCCGGTAGCCGCCCTCGAAGGTGAAGTTCCCGTCAACCGCGTAGGGGCCCTGCGGCGTGACCGTCGTTCCGATCCGGGCCATGGCCCTCTGGAAGCCCTCAAAGCGCTCCAGGGCGGAACTGACCCGCATCGGGCCATTGACGATCGCGATGCGCCGGTGTCCCAGCGAGATGAGGTAGGATGTCAGGTCGAACGTTCCGCGGATGTTGTCGCTCTCGACGAGGTCGCCCGTGACGTTGGCCGTCATGATGCGGCGGCTGAGCAGGACCAGCGGAATCTTCTCGCTGATGGAAGCGATAAACTCGTCATTGAAGCCCGACGTGTTGATGATGATGCCGTCGACCTTCTTCTCGATCAGCAGCTTGAGGTAGTCATATTCACGCTGCTGGTCCTGGTCGGTGCTGCACATGAGCAGGTGCAGGCCCTGGCTGCGGATGCAGTCCTCGACCGCCCTGGCAACGCCGATAAAGAAATTGTTCGAGATGTCCGAGACCAGATAGCCGATGGTCATCGTGCTCTGGACCTTGAGGCTGCGCGCCACCGAGTTGGGGTAGTAGCCCAGCGCGCGGATGGCAGCCTCAACCTTGCTGACCAGCTCCGGCCGGACATAGTAGTTCTTGTTGAGCACCCGCGAAACGGTTGCGATGGATACATTGGCTGCCTGTGCAACATCCTTGATGGTGACGTTGTTCATGGAGCTCCCCCAGATGAACGATTTGTTTTCGCAGCCGCGACATGTCCCTGTGTCAGCTCCTGGCCGACGAGTCCCGATTCCGGGAAGCCGGCAACGGATGTCCTGTTTCAATTTCCATTATAACGCTCCCTGCAATACCTGTAAACGATTACCAACATGTGCGGACCAACCATGCTGAATGGCTGAAATTTGGTGATTCCGACGGTGTCAGTCGTTTTGGACAAGCCTGCGCGATCGCTTCGCATGGGCAATTTGTTCAATTGAACGATAAACATACACGAAGTTTGTGTATAAAATGACTGACGCTGATGTTGATAAATTTGTGATAATCATGGATAATGAGTTTCGGAGAATACGTTTACTTGAAATTGAAACTCCATTTCTGCTTCCCTGCCGAAAACTGGTATCACAAATCCAGCTTCCAGCCACTGCATGAGGCATCAAATCGACAAAAAAGCCAGATATCCTGAAAACGCTTACCTGATTTGAACCCGCCATACTCCGCTTCAGCGTCACCAGAATCCATTTCCTGAATCCAATGGCAGCTGAAGCAGCGCTTTGCTTCACGGGCGCCTGAACCATCGCTTCCGTTCCCGCACCTGAACCATCGCATCCGCTCCCGCAGCACCTGAACATCACGCCTGCCGCAGCATCCCGAAAGCAGGCAGGCGAACCGGCACGCAAGGAGGCGCAGGCATGAAACTCGCAGTCGGAGGAGACCATTGCGGCTACCGCCTGAAGGCAGTCATGGTCGAGAAGCTGAGAGCCCAGGGGCATGAGATCATCGACCATGGCACGTTCACGGCCGATCCGGTCGACTTCCCGGACATCGCCCGCAAGGTCTGCCAGTCGATCCTGGACGGCAAGGCCGAGCGGGCCATCATGTTCTGCGGCACCGGTGTCGGCGCCGCCATCGCCTGCAACAAGATCTCCGGCATCCGCGCCTCTGTCTGTCACGACATCCATTCTGCGCACCAGAGCGTCGAGCACGACGATGTCCAGGTCATGTGCCTTGGCGAGCAGATCATCGGCTACTGGGTCGCGGAAGACCTCATCCAGTCCTTCCTCAAGGCAGAGTTCTCGACCGACGAGGCCTGCCGCCGCCGCGTCCACAAGCTTGCGCTGATGGACAGCAGCATCCGCTGAATCCCGCCGGACCGACATCAATCCGGACCCGGGGGCTATTGGGCCCCCTGATGACAGCGACGGAGGTGGTCAGGGACATCAATGCCAGCCTTT
Organism: uncultured Oscillospiraceae bacterium; assembly: GCA_964403755.1. Lineage (GTDB taxonomy): Bacteria > Bacillota > Clostridia > Saccharofermentanales > UBA5734 > JAXGXQ01. The sequence continues at coordinate 6,951 of CAYOHO010000053.1, read as the reverse complement.
TCCGATCACAACAGCAATGAGCGCATAATGGAGGGAAAAATGAAGAAATCGATTGCCTTGCTTCTCGCCCTCGCCATGATCGTCACGCTGGCTGCCTGCGGCACGACAGCGACCACGACCGCCGCCACCACCAAGGCTGCCACCACAGCCGCCACGACTGCCGCCACCACAGCCAAGGGACCGGCCGGCGATCCCGTCAAGATCGGCCTTGCCACTGTCCTGACCGGCGACCGTGCCCTTGAGGGCAAATATGCCACCAACATCGTCAAGATCGTCGAGCAGGAAATCAATGACGCCGGCGGCGTTCTCGGACGCCCGCTCAAGATCGTTGTCCAGGATTCGCTGGGCACCGACATCGGCGCCGTCAATGCTTACCGCAAGCTCGCCGACGACAAGGACATCGTCGCCATCATCGGCAGTGATAGCTCCAATGACAACCTTGCCGTCGCACCCGATGCCAAGAAGCTCATGATCCCGACCGTCGGCCAGGGCAGCAGCCCGAAGCTGATGGCCGAAGCGAATGCCAACCCGTGGCTCTTCCAGCTCCGCGCCATCGACGCTACCCTCATCGTCTCCCTGATGAACCACGCCGTCGACAAGCTGGGCTACAAGAAGTTCGCCATCGTCCACGACACCGAGACCTCCTCGGCCGACCAGGCGAAGGTGTTCGCCGATTCGCTGAAGGCCAAAGGCATCACCCCAGTGGTGACCGTCCCGTTCACAACCGGCACGAAGGACTTCACCTCCCACCTCGTCCAGGTCCAGAAGGCCAATGTGGATGCCATCATCTGCGCCTCGTTCGGCACGGAAGCTGCCATCCTCGTCCAGCAGATCCGCGCCATGGGCATGGACAAGATGCCGATCTTCGGCTCCAACGTCTATGCCGACCCGATCGTCATCTCGCTGGCCAAGGATGCCATGAACGGCGTCTATGCTGCCGTCCACTGGGTCCCGACCACACCGAACCCGAAGGGCAAGGCCATCGCCGAAAAGTATTCCGCCCTGTACAAGGAAGACCTCGGCAAGGCAGGCGCACAGGTCTATGACCATGTCTACATCCTCTGCGAGGCCATCAAGAAGGCCGGCTCAACCGACCGAACCAAGGTCCGCGACGCCATGAACACCATCACCAACTATCAGGGCGCCATGACCACCTATGACATCTCCACCAACGGTGACTGCGGCCGCGGCGGCCTGCTCGTCCAGGTCGTCGACCAGAAGGCCAAGGTGCTCGGCGAAATCTCCGCCGGCCCGAAGAAGAAGTAATCTGCCATCCGGGCGCCGCACCGGGCGAGCCATGACCGGCGCGGCGCCCACCCACCCCACCACGGACATCGCGGCAAGACGAAGCGTCTGCAGCCGAAGCCATCAGGGAAGACAGCCAGGAAGCGACAGCCGGGAACAACATCATCCGGGAATGACAGCCGGGATCAGACAACCTGGAGCGACAGCCGGGACCGACAGCCGGAAAGCGACAGCCAGGCAACGACAGCCAGGAAGCGACAGCCGGGAGCGACAGCCGGGCAACGACAGCCGGGATCGACAGCCGGGATCGACAGCCGGAGAACGACAGCCGGGAACGACAGCCAGGGAGCGACAGCACGCCAGCGCGCAGACGCGGCATAGAAAAGCAGCATCGGGAAACGACAGCCAGGAAACGACAGCGGAGACGGGCACGGCAGACAGCCGGGAACGACAGCCTGCTCAGGATGACAGAACCAGTCAGTCCATGACCGCAGCCAGGAGCGACAGCAGACAGCCCGCAAGGGCGGCCATGCACCGGCCCGCCATGCCGCAGGCAGATCCTGTCCGGTATTCCGGCCCGGTCCCGCAAGGGGCCGGGCCGGATCCGGAAAGCGGCTCCGCGAGGAGCTGGCCGGATCTGGAAAGCAGCCATCCATCCAGCCATACGATCCTGACCAAGGGGTGAAAAAATGAATGTTCAGCTCCTGATATCCGGACTGGCGACCGGCATTGTCTATGGGCTCATCGCCATGGGCATGGTCCTCATCTTCCGGTCCGTCGGCGTCATGAACTTTGCCCAGGGCGATTTCCTCATGCTGGGCGGCTACTTCAGCTACACCTTCAACCGGCTCTTCCACTGGAGCATCCTGCCCTCGCTGGCCGTCGCGGCCCTGCTGATGGGCTTCGTCGGCGTCATCTTCCAGCGCATCTCCTATTGGCCGCTGCGCAATGCGCAGACCCGGGCGATCATCGTCAGCGCCATGGGCGCCTCGATGGCCCTGAAGGAAGGCGCCCGCCTCTCCTGGGGCTCGATCCCGGTCACGACCGACCGCGTCATCACCGGCAACTACCGCATCTTCGGCGCCTCCATCCAGCTCCAGTATGTCGCCATCATGATCGTCTCGGCTGTCCTGATGGCGCTTGTCTACATCCTGCTTGAGAAGACCTTCATCGGCAATGTCATGCAGGCGACGGCCCAGGACCAGTACACGGCCTCGCTGATGGGCATTCCCGTCGTCCTTTCCATCTCGCTCACGTTCGCCCTCAGCGCCGTCATCACCGGCATCGGCGGCGGCCTGCTGGCTCCGCTGTTCTTCCTCAACAGCACCATGGGCGCGACGGCCGGCGCCAAGGCATTTGCCGCGATTGTCATCGGCGGCTTCGGCAACGTCCAGGGCGCCATCATCGGCGGCCTGATCGTCGGCCTGGTCGAGGCCTTCGGCGGCGCCTACATCTCCACGACCTACCAGATGGTCATCATCTACCTCGTCCTCGTCGGGGTTCTGATGGTGAAGCCGCAGGGCCTCTTCAGCGGCAAGATCCAGGAGAAGGTGTGATGCGCATGAACCTCAAACAGAAGGGCGGCAGCCTTGGACTGGCCGCGAAAGGCCGTCGGCCGCTCGCCGTCGCGGCGGTCGCGCTCCCGGTGCTGCTGTTCGCGGCAGCGCCCGCCTATACCAGCGAATACATGCTGCGGGTGCTCAACGTAACGATGATCACCTACCTGTGCGTGCTCAGCGTCTATGTGCTGCTGGGCATGTGCGGCCAGAACTCGTTCGCCCAGGCCGGCCTCTGGGGTGTCGGCGCCTACATCACCGCCAACATGACCCTGAAGCTCGGCCTGCCATCGATCGCCGGCCTGGCCGCCGCCGTCATCGGCACGGCGCTCACGGCCTTTATCCTCGGCTTCGCCTTCTTCCGCCTGCGGCAGTACTACTTCACGTTTGCCACGATCGGCCTGATGACGATCCTGAACGGTGTGTTCATGAACTGGGTGCCGGTCACGGGCGGCGCGCTCGGCATCACCGGCATCCCCAACTTCGAACTGGGCGGCTATACGCTCACTTCGGAGACGGCCAACTTCTTCCTGATCCTGCTCTTCTGCCTGATCGTGAACTTCCTGATCATGCTGCTGTTCCGCTCGGCGCTCGGACGCTCGTTCATGGCCATCCGCGACAATGAGATCGCCGCCAACTGCCTCGGCGTCAACAGCCTGCTGACCAAGAGCATCGCCTTCGCCATCTCCGGTGCGCTCTGCGGCCTGGCCGGCGCGCTCTACGCGTTCCTTTCCGGCTATCTCAGCTACCAGTCCTTCACCTACAACCAGTCGGTCATCTACCTGATCATGATCATGCTCGGCGGAACCGTGTCGCCGGTCGGCGCCGTCATCGGCACGCTGATCATCTCGCTCCTGCAGGAGTGGGTGCGGCCGCTCGCGGACTACATGCTGTTCATCTACGGCGCCGGCATCATGATCCTGATGATCGTGCAGCCCGAAGGCATCCTGGGAGGAGGTAAAGCGCTCTATGACGCCATCAGCAAGCGCCGGCAAGCCCGTTCTCAGGCTTGACACCGTCTGCAAGCGGTTCGGCGGCGTTGTGGCTGCCGACTCCGTGTCACTCGAGCTGCGCTCCGGCGAAGTGTTCGGCCTCATCGGCCCGAACGGATCCGGCAAGACCACGCTGCTCAACCTGATCACCGGCATCTACAAGGTCGACAGCGGCACGATCCAGCTGCTCGAGCGGAACATCACGCGCATCCAGACCTTCAAGCGGGCCCGGCTGGGCATCGTCCGTACCTTCCAGCATCCGCGCCTGCTCGGCCGCTGCGACATCCGCACCAACATCCTGCTCGGCGTCGACCTCTCGGTGATGCGCAGCAGCACCGACCCTGACGGCACGTCCTACATGACCCGCCTGCTCGCCGTTGCCGGGCTCGATTCGATCAGTCTCGACGCCAGCATCGAGAAGCTGTCGTATGGTCAGCAGAAGCTGCTCGAGATCATCCGGGCGCTGCTGAGCGGGCCATCTGTCCTGCTTCTGGACGAGCCGGCTGCCGGTCTCAACCTCAAGGAAATGGACTACATACGGGCGCTGATCGCGGTTGCCATCGAGAAGGGTGTGGCAGTCCTGCTCATCGAGCATGCCATGGACCTGGTCATGGACATCTGCGACCGCATCACGGTGCTCAACTTCGGCCGCCAGATCGCCACCGGCATCCCGGCCGAGATCCAGGCCGACCCGGTGGTCATCGAAGCCTATCTGGGGGTGAGCCGCCATGCTTGAGATCCGCAGTCTCGACGCCCACTACGGCTACATCAAGGCCCTGCATGACGTCAGCATGACGGTCGGCGACCGGGAGATCGTGGCCCTGATCGGCTCCAATGGCGCCGGCAAGACGACCATGCTCAATGCCATCTCCGGCCATGTCGCGACCTCGGGCGAGATCCGCTACAACGGGGCCGAAATCCAGAAGAAGAAGCCGCACGCCATTGCCCGCATGGGCATTCTGCATGTGCCCGAGGGCCGGCATGTCTTCCCCGGGCTGACCGTGGAGAAGAACCTGCAGGTGGGTTCGGTCGCCTGGGGCGGCATCCGCCTGGCGAAGGGCAACCTCGCCGAGGACCTCGAGAAGGTGTACCAGATCTTCCCGCGCCTGCGCGAACGCAGCCGCCAGCTGGCATGGAGCCTCTCCGGCGGCGAGCAGCAGATGCTCGCGATCGGCCGGGCCCTGATGGGACGGCCGAAGCTGCTGCTGATGGACGAGCCGTCCATGGGCCTGGCGCCGAAGATCATCATGGAGCTGTTCGACAAGATCAAGGAAATCAACGCCGCCGGCACACCCATCCTGCTGGTGGAACAGAACGCCCTGCTGGCCCTGGAGATCGCCAACCGCGCCTATATCATCGAGCGCGGGCGCATCACGCTGGAGGGCGAGACGACCAACCTGATCCGCGACGCCCGGGTCCGCGAGGCCTATCTGGGCAAGACGAAGGCCCAGGCGCCGGCACCATGAGAGGAGCATGCAACATGATCTTTGACACCGATGCCCACATGTCCCCCTATCGCAATTTCGAGAAAAGCATCAATGCCGAGGAGCTGGTCGAGAACATGGCCCGGGCCGGCATCGACCGATCGCTGTGCTGGCTGCTGCCCCAGGGCGTCACGGACGTCACCGAGAGCAACCGCTATATCTACGAGAGCACCCGCAGGTACAGCCAGCTGGTGCCCTTCGGCTGGGCCAACATCCGCGAGGGCACGGAGAAGGCGATCCGCGATGCCGAGCAATGCCTTGGCGAGTTCGGCTGCGTCGGCGTCAAGCTCAACGGCGCCCAGAACGAGTACGCGATCGACTCGGCGCCGGCGCTGGCCGTCTGCGAACGCATCGCGGCGCTTGGCGGCGTCATCGCCTTCCACATCGGCGTTGACAGCCCCGATTTCACCAATCCGCTGCGGGCCGGGCATGTGGCTGACCGCTTCCCGGAGACTCCGGTCATGATGGTCCACATGGGCGGCGCTGGCGACGGCACCAGCGACTGCGCCGATGCCGTCATCGCCGTGGCGAAGCAGCATCCCAACATGATGCTGGTCGGCAGCGCGATCCGGATCGGACGCGTCGAGCAGGCCATCCGCGACCTCGGCCCGGACCGGGTCATGTTCGGTTCCGATGCACCGTTCTTCGATGCGAAGAAGTGCGTCGAGGACTATCGGGCGATGCTGGCCCGGTTTGACGCCGGGACCGCCGAAAAGGTCCTTTCCGGCAACGCCGGCCGGCTGTTCGGCATGGCCTGAGCGGCGGGAGGCAGCACCGCATGCGCTATGTCATCAATGTCCAGGACCGGCAGCCGGACGAGGATCCGCGCAGCCTGCGCGCCCGCGTCAGCGGCCGGGAAAAGGCTGTCCTGCGCGACACCTACCGGCTCGTCGAGCCCGGCAGCTCGCCCTCGCGGCGGCTGACCATGGGCTGCACGACCATCTATGCCACCGGCTCCACGACCGGCCACAGCCACGACGACATGGAGGAAGTCTATTATGTTGTCTCCGGTGAGGGTATCATGGTCGTAGGCGAGGATTCCTTCGACATCCGCCCGGGCGATGGCCTCTACGTCCCGCCTGGCGCCTTCCACACCACCTTCCAGCGCGGCAACCTGCCGCTGACGGTTCTCTGGGTGACCTGCCCGGTCGCCCCGGAAGCGGCACTGGCATAGACTCCGGCATCAGAACCGGTCGCCCGGGTGACGGCAGCGGTGCCGGTTCCGGACGCAAGCACCGACGCCAGCCGTGCGGCGCTATCGAGCAGGAGGCCTGACATGGCTAAGCTACTTCTGATCGGCATCGATGTCGGCACCTCTGGCTGCAAGACGGTTCTGACCGATCCATCCGGCCGCATCCTGGCCTCGCGCACCTGCGAGTACCCGCTCTACACGCCGCAGCCCGGCTGGACGGAGCAGGACCCGGAGGACTGGTGGCAGGCGGCGGTCACAGGCATACAAGCGGTGCTGGCCGAATCCGGCGTGCCGGCGGCGAACATCGCCGGCATCGGCCTCTCCGGCCAGATGCATGGCATGGTGGCGCTCGACGCAGGTGGCCGTGTCGTCCGCCGGGCGATCCTCTGGAACGACCAGCGCACCGCCGCGCAGTGCCGCGAGATCATCAGCCGCGCCGGCGGTCCGGACGGCCTGCTGGCCCTGACCAACAACCTGATGCT
>CAYOHO010000052.1:0-9330 GCA_964403755.1 uncultured Oscillospiraceae bacterium | reverse complement strand
GTCGGCCAATGCCGGGCCAGCGCGGGTCAGCCGATGCCGATCAGCCGCCAGAGGGCACGGAAAACCGACTCCAGCGGCGTGAGGATAATGTAGTCAAACGGCACCCGGATCACATCGAGGAAATTGCCGAGCGCATTGCGGGCGAACAGAAAGATGACGAGCAGGATGATGCCGCTGTAGCGCTGCAGGTTCAGGAAGCGATAGTAGAGTTCATTCGGGAGCAGGACGCTGAAGATCTTCGAGCCATCGAGCGGCGGAACCGGCAGGAGGTTGAAGACCATCAGGTAGATGTTGGACTGGTAGAGGAAGCGGAACAGGCCGCTCAGCAGCGTATATAGGCCATTGGTCTGCGGCAGGTGCATCAGCAGCGCCACCGTGGCCGTGCTGTAGTAGAGAATGACCGCCGCGATGGCCAGGACGAAGTTGGCGGCCGGGCCGGCCAGGCTGGTCAGCATGATGCCGGTCTTCATCGAGCGCGAGCGGGTGAAGCGCGTCGGATTGATCGGCACCGGCTTGGCATAGCCGAAGCCGACCATGACGAACAGCAGGGCGCCAAGCGGGTCAAGGTGCGCCAGCGGGTTCATGGTCAGTCGTCCCGCCAGGTATGCCGTATCATCGCCCAGCCGGTAGGCCACGTAGCCGTGCATGAATTCATGGAACGACAGTGAGATGGTCAGGACCATGACGATGATGAGAATCGACTGCAGGTCCAGGCCTTGGCCAAGCAGGGTGAGGGCGGACAGGGCGATGATCGGCATAGTGTCTCCTTACTTCGGCTGCCGGACGACGGCCAGGCGGCAGGCCTCGCCATTGATGTCCCAGTCGCGGGCGTCGGGGCCCTCGCCGGCGTCGATCGCGACGGCCAGGACCTCGTCCATGATGCGGATGCGGTGGCGGTCGATCACCTCGGCGATCCGGCTGCTGCCGCTGTGGTACAGCGTGATGCGGTCGAGAACCTCGAAGCCGCTCTCCTTGCGCATGGTCTGGACCTTGCTGACGACTTCGCGAACGAAGCCCTCTTCGATCAGTTCCGGTGTCAGGGCCGTGTCGAGCGCAACGGCAAAGTCGCGGTCCGCTTCGACAGCCAGGCCCTCGGGCTGGACCGTCTCGATCAGCAGGTCCTCCTCGGCCAGGTGCACTTCCGTGCCTTCGATGTCGAGCACGATCTCACCGCTGGCCTTGAGGCTGTGCATGGTCTCCTGTCCAGGCAGGGCTGCCAGGATGGCGCCGACCTTGGGCACGAGCTTGCCGAGCCGCTTGCCGAGCGTCTTGAGTTGCGGCTTGAACTTGTAGTCGAGCAGGCCCTCGCGCGAATCAAGCCATTCCAGTGCGCGGACGTTGAGCTCGTCCAGGATGAGGTCGATGCTGGACTGCGGCAACTTCTGCGGCGCCGAGAGCAGCAGGCGGGACAGCGGCTGGCGGTTCTTGATGGCGGCCGTGTTGCGGGCGGCGCGGCCAAGCACGACGATATGCAGCACGTCGTCCATCCGGCGCTCGAGAGCCTTGTCGATCAGGCTGGCATCGGCTGTCGGGAAGTCGCACAGATGGACACTTTCCGGTGCGCCGGGCACGCGGCCGGCGACGAGGTTGCGGTAGACCGACTCGGCCATGAAGGGCACGAACGGCGCCGCGAGGCGGGTCACGGTCTCGAGCACGGTATGGAGCGTCATGTAGGCCGAGACCTTGTCCGCGTTCATCTCCGGCTGCCAGAAGCGCTCGCGGCTGCGGCGCACATACCAGTTGGACAGGTCGTCGACGAACGCCTGGATGGCACGGCCGGAGCCGGTGATGTCATAGTCCGCCAGACGGGTGTCGACATCCTGCACCAGCGAGTTCAGGCGCGAGAGGATCCAGCGGTCCAGCTCGGAGAGGGCGGAACGGTCAAGCGCGCGGCCCTCGGGCGAGAAGCCGTCGATGTTGGCATAGAGCACGTAGAAGGCATAGGTGTTCCACAGCGTGCCCATGAACTTGCGCTGGGCTTCGCTGACGGCGTCGCCGGAGAAGCGCGACGGCAGCCACGGGGCACTGCCCGTGTAGAAGTACCAGCGCACAGCATCGGCGCCCTGGGCATTGAGCACCGACCACGGGTCAACAACGTTGCCCTTGTGCTTTGACATCTTCTGGCCGCTCTTGTCCTGGACCAGGCCGAGCACGATGACGTTCTTGTAGGGCGACACGTCAAAGAGCTGGGTGCTGATCGCCATCAGCGTGTAGAACCAGCCGCGCGTCTGGTCTAGCGCCTCGGAGATGAAGTCGGCCGGGAACTGCTGCTCGAAGGTCTCCTTGTTCTCGAATGGATAGTGCCACTGTGCGAACGGCATCGAGCCGGAGTCGAACCAGCAGTCGATGACCTCGGATACGCGGGTCATGCGTCCGCCGCAGGCGTCGCAGCGCAGGTGGACGGCGTCGATGTAGGGCTTGTGCAGCTCGATGTCGTCCGGGCAGTCGTCTGACCGCTCCTTGAGCTCGGCGATGCTGCCGACCATGTGGCGGTGGCCGCATTCGCATTCCCAGATCGGCAGCGGAGTGCCCCAGTAGCGTTCGCGCGAGATGCCCCAGTCGATGACGTTGTCGAGGAAGTTGCCGAAGCGGCCTTCACCGATCGATTCCGGGATCCAGTTGACCGTGGCGTTGTTCGCCATCAGGCTGTCATGCACGGCGGTCATGCGGACGAACCAGGAGTTGCGGGCGTAGTAGATGAGCGGCGTGTCGCAGCGCCAGCAGAACGGGTAGCTGTGCTCGTAGACCATCTTCTTGAGCAGCTTGCCTTCCTGGTTGAGCTTCTTGATGATGCCGGCGTCGGCGTCCTTGCAGAACAGGCCGGCGAAGTCGATGACATCGGCCGGCATCTTGCCGTCCTCCTGGACCAGCTGGACGAAGGGCAGGTCGTAGGTGCGGCCGACGCGGGCGTCGTCTTCACCAAAGGCCGGCGCAATGTGGACGATGCCGGTGCCGTCCGAGAGCGTGACATAGCTGTCGGCTGTCACGTAGAAGGCCTTCTTGCCGCTCTTTGCGACCGACTTTTCGGCATATGGAAGCAGCGGCTCGTACTCGAGACCGACCAGCGACTCGCCGACGTGGCGGCTGATGATGCGGTAGTCCTCGCCGAACAGCGACGGCACCAGCGTACCGGCCATGTAGTAGCGGACTTCCTTTTCCGTGCCGTCGAGATCCTTGCCGACCGCGATCAGGACGTACTCCTCCTTCGGGTTGACGCAGAGCGCAACGTTCGAGGGCAGGGTCCACGGCGTCGTGGTCCAGGCAGCCAGGTAGGTGTCAGCCTCGCCCTTCACCTTGAAGCGAACGAAGATCGACGTGTCCTTGACATCCTGGTAGCCCTGGGCGACCTCGTGGCTGGAGAGCGAGGTGCCGCAGCGCGGGCAGTAGGGCACGATCTTGTGGCCCTTGTAGAGCATGCCCTTTTCCCACATGGTCTTCAGGGCCCACCACTCGGACTCGATGTAGCTGTTCTCGTAGGTGATATAGGGATCTTCCATGTCAGCCCAGAAGCCGACGCGGTCCGACATCTCCTCCCATTCCTTCTTGTACTTCCAGACACTTTCCTTGCACTTCTGGATGAAGGGCTCGACGCCATAGGCCTCGATCTGGGGCTTGCCGTTGATGCCGAGGAGCTTCTCAACCTCGAGCTCGACCGGCAGGCCGTGCGTGTCCCAGCCAGCCTTGCGGCTGACCTGATAGCCTTTCATCGTCCAGTAGCGCGGGATGATGTCCTTGATGACGCGGGTGAGGATATGGCCGATGTGCGGCTTGCCGTTGGCGGTCGGCGGGCCGTCGTAGAACGTGAAGACGGGCTTGCCGGCGCGGTTCTCGATGGACTTCTCGAAGATCCGGTTTTCCTTCCAGAACTTCAGGACATCCTTCTCGCGCTCGACAAATTTCATGTCGGTGCTGACTTTCTGGTACATAGGTCCTCCCTGGCTGCAGCCGCGGCTGCGTGCTGCCGGCCTGCTGCCGGCTTAAAATAAAGGCGCCCCTTGCCCGGGGCGCCTGTCAAGCGCGGTACCACCCGAAGCTCAGCGCGGGGCTGTCACGGCACCCTGGTCCAGACTGGCTGGAAGGAGGCGCCGGCGGCTGCCGGGCGATGATCTCGTTCATTTTAACGGAGCAGGCCTGTGCCTGGGCCGGCCTTTCCTACTGCCGCATCGGGATCATGCGGGTTCGTGGGGCAGCTCGCGGAGGATTTTCGACCGGCGGTTCATGCGCGGCTCGCAGCTGTGCCGCACTCTCTGGAAGTCCCCTGCCGATGTACTGTTCCGGTCATCGCCTTTGGCTGATTCAAGGGGCAAATGCTCCGCTGATTATATAATTTTCCGGGAATGGCTGTCAATGTTCCGGTCAGAGCAGGAGCCGGATCCGCTCGGCGGCGGCATCCGCCCTTCCCTTCATCCAGACAGCGGGGTCGCGCGGGGCGGGCAGGCGGCGCAGCCAGCCGTCGGCGTCGATGTACTTGCTCATGGCGCCGGCGCCGATGCCGATCACCGTCCGCTCGTCGCTCATCATGCCGACATTGTAGCGGCAGCCTGTTCCCGGCCGGGCATAGCCGGTATTCTCGAGGCCGCCAATCATGTCCTTCTGGCGATACAGGTAGTATGGCTCGAAGCCGGCTGCTGCCAGTGCTTGGTGTGACTGGTCAAGCGCCCGCGACCACCCTTCAGCATCGGCTGACAGGCTGATGTCCTGATCAGCCTCCCCTTCGCGCACTGACCGGGTCAGCGCTGATTTCCGCTTGTAGGCCAGCGTATGGATGGTGATGTTCTCCGGCGACTCCTGCATCAGGTCCACCAGGGAGGCCGTGAAGTCTGCCGGCGTCTCCCCGGGCAGTCCGGCGATCAGGTCGGCGTTGATGATGGGGAACCCGGCTGCCCTGGCCTGGCGGAACGCCTGCAGCCAGCCGGCACGCGAATGCTGGCGGCCGATGCGGACCAGCGTCCGGTCCTGCAGGGTCTGGGGGTTGATGCAGATTCGGCCGGCACCGGCGGCCCGGATGACGGCAAGCCGTTCGGGGTCGATCGTATCGGCACGGCCGGCCTCGACCGTGAATTCGGTTCCACCGGTCCGCGGAACCGCCGCCAGGACGCCCGTCAGCAGGCGCTCCAGCTGCGCGGCGTTCAGGACGGTCGGGGTGCCGCCGCCCAGATAGATGGCCGAAACCGGCTGGCGGAAGTGCGGCGAAAGCGATTGGGCCTCATCCACCATGGCCGAAACATACGCATCGAGGTCGATCCGGCGGCCGGCTGTCTCGCAGGGAAAGCTGCAGTAGCTGCAGCGGCTGGGGCAGAACGGAACATGCAGGTAGAGCAGCGGCTGTTCCGGCGGCAGTTCGGCCAGCAGGCGGCGCTCGTTGGCAGCAGTCTTGGCCAGCAGCCTGGCCCGGTTCGGCGCAACGCCGAATTCGCGTTCCAGATACGCGCTGACGGCTGACGGCTCGAGACCGGCAGTCAGCTGTTCGGCGGCCAGCCGGGTCGGACGGATGCCGGTGAGCGAGCCATAGGGGAAGGAAATGCCCGTCAGTTCGCCAAGCACTTCGTAGAGCTGGCGCTTGATCTCACGCCGGGCCAGCGGCGCAGGACGCTCCCCTGCCCGTCCGCAGCCAAGGCTGCGCGAACGTGAAATTGCCGCAGGCGCTTCGGCATCTGCCGCTGCCGGTTCACCGCTTTCTGCCGATCCGGCACTGGGCTGGCAGCTGTTCGGCTGCGGTTCGGCCACACGGGTCTCCACCTGGCAGCCGCCCGCCGGGAGCAGGGTGAAGCTGCTGGTGATCAGCGGTAAGGCATCGCCTCCCTGCAGGTCCCCGCTGTCGTTCACGGCAGACGCGCCATAAAACAGGCGCAGCAGTTCCAGAGCGCCTGTCCGTTCGTCATGTCCGGCCAGCCTGACGACCGCCACGCTAGAACGAGCCGCCCGTGCGCTCGCCATAGGCGAGCACGAGATCGATCATGCGGCCATAGCTTCGCACGCCGTCCGTCTGGCTGTTGGACTTGAGATAGGCGTTGTTGATCTGTTCCGAGGCCTCGGCGACCGGTCCGGCGAACTGCTGCCAGTAGCGGGCGTTATCCTCGAGATCGCGCGACATGGCAGCGGATACGGAGCGGGCAACGCCGTTATAGGCGTCCGGGTCCTGGGCATAGAGCGCATTGGCACAGCGGACATAGGCATTTGCCAGTGCCGAGTAGCGGATGTCGGGATTGGGGCTGTGGATGCTGGCGAGGAAGGAGATGAAGCCGGCTTCGTCCTCGCGGGCAAAGCCATGCGCATGGGCAGCCTCGTGTCCCGCTGCATCTGGAATCAGGTATTCCGGCTGATCGATATTGACATTCGCCTCGACCAGGAACGGCACATACATGCCGCTGATCCCGGTGTAGGACCAGAGCCGCGAGATCAGGACGCCCTTTGGCCGCACCGTGGGACCGGCCAGCAGCGGCCAGTCGGCTGCCGCGGCCGCATAGCCGGCTGCGGTCTGGGCGAGGGTTCCGCGGATGCCGTCCCGCAGGCGGAAGACGCCGTTCTGGTCCTCAACGCTATCCGCACGGACGGCCGAGGCCTCCAGCGCCAGCTGCCGGGCGACCGACGCCAGTTCGCTCACGGTTCGCGGGCGGACAGCCAGACCGAAGCTCTGTTCGACGGGCAGGCGGAAGTAGTTGACGCCGTGGAGCAGGAAGAACAGCAGGATCAGTGCGGCGGCTGCCCAGGCTGCCAGCCGGACGCGCCGGCGCAGCAGGCCCCGGCAGCGGGGGCGGGCCGCTGCCGGGCCCGGGCGGATGAAAGGCCGGACCAGCCGGAGAACGGCCAGGACGAGCAGGCCGAAGCCGGCGATGATGGCCATGAAGAGCAGCAGCTCCGTCAGGGAAAACGGAACCAGCGAGGTAACAAAGGCAATCGGGCGCGACAGCAGCAGGAAAAGCCCGCCGGTCATGACCCGTTCGACCACGGCTGGCTGGTCCTCGAGGAGACGGCGGAGCAGGAAGGCTGCGGCAGCGGGCAGCATCCAGCCGAAATCGGCCGCGAACGCAACCGCACTGTAGCGGGCCGGGATGCGCACGGAGGCGGGAGCAGGAGCCAGGTTGGCGGCTTCAGGGCGTGCATCCATATGGGATCGTTCATTCAGGCTTGTCATGTCTCGATGCCTTCTCGGTGCCGGTTTGCGGAAGCGATGAAGATACAGGCCCTGCAGGGCCCTTCATATCCCGTTTGTTCATATCCATATTCTATCAGGCGAGAGTGAATGCCGGCAAGGATTTTGAACATGGTTTCGGTTTTGCCGACAGCCGGCGCTGTCCACCGTTCCCCTGCCGGCAGCAAGGAAAAGGCCGGGGCATGCGCCCCGGCCGCTTCTTATCAAATCAGGTTCCTTTGGGATACGGCGGATCTTTTCGGGGGTCAGGCCTTCTGGGTTCCAGTGCCGTCGTGGAGGGCCAGCAGCAGGTCGCCAAGCGCAGCCGGTGTCGGAGCCAGCTGCCGGGCACCGGCACCGGCAAGCTCCTCCGCCGAGCGGAAGCCCCAGAGGACGCCCACGGGCGTCATGCCGGCCGCCAGGGCAGTCTGGATGTCCATGCTCGAGTCACCGACCAGGGCTGCCTCTTCCGGCAGGACGCCGGCCTGGGCGCAAAGCTCGAGAGCTAGGGTTGGGTCCGGCTTGCCCGGCCGGTCCGGTCGCATGCCGGTCACCGGTTCGAAGCCGCAGTACGGAAAATAGTGGGCGACGACCATCCGGGTAAAGGCATCCGGCTTGTTTGAAAGGATGCCAAGCCTCAGGCCTGCTGCCCGCAGGCGGGGGATCAGGTCCATGATGCCATCGTAGGGCTGGGAGCGGCGGTTCCAGCGGGCATCATATTCGCGGTTGAAGTCGGCGACCATCACGGCGTCATCCGGACGCTCCCGTCCCGCCTCCCCGCTGCCGCCGGCCTTGCGGGATGAGGCAGCGAACGAGCGCTGCATCAGGATGCGGACACCGTTGCCGACCAGCAGGCGATAGTCTTCGGCCGGCAGGGCCGGCAGGCCATAGCCGGCCAGGGCGGCGTTGGTGGCGTCTGCCAGGTCCTGCAGCGTGTCCAGCAGGGTGCCGTCAAGGTCAAAAAGCACAAGCTTGAGGGGCATGTCGAGTCCTCCGTCGATTGGTTCCAGTGAAGCTGGCTGCCCTTCAGATGATCCCGGCCGCGTTCAGTCCGTAAAGAATTGCCAGCATGATCGGCTGATGGAGCGCATAAATCCACAGTGAATTGCGGCCGGCGACCATGAACGGCGCCGACAGGCGCAGCAGCCAGGCCGGCGCATGGGGGAACGCGGTCTGGCGGTCGCGGTAGAGCAGGCGGCCGATCAGGGCTCCGGCCAGGAAGAAGCCCAGCCAGGGGAAGACCGGCAGGTAGTCCGACATGCCCGGCACGTTTGCCGGAAGGATGCCGAACGGCAGGAGCAGCCAGGTCGAGACCGGCTCCTTCGGCAGGATCAGGGCGCCATAGAGGATGGCCAGCGTCAGCAGGACCAGCACGGCATCGGTACGCGGGCCACGGTCATGGCGCGTCAGGGCGGCATAGAGCAGGATGCCCACGGCCAGCAGGTGCAGCACATTGAAGAAGATGTAGAAGTCAGTGTGCATGGCCAGCGACGCGGCTACGGTGGCCGCGGTGAAGCCAAGAGCGACGGCGCCCAGGCGCAGGCCGCGGCGCAGGTTGCTGCGCGTGAACGTCGAGCAGATGCCTGAGATCACCAGGAAGACGCCGAGGAAGAGCGGCCGCAGCAGCTTGATGAACCAGTCCGACTCCTGCCAGGCAAAGACATCGAGGCCGATCAGGTAGCGCAGGTCGAAGATCATGTGATGCAGCACCATCATGATCACGGCCAGGCCGCGAAGCGCATCAAGCTCGAAGGCGCGGCAGCGCGGTTGAGACGCAGCATCCGGCACCGGCCCGGCTGCTGCTGCGACATTCGCCGGCGGCATGGATGCCGCACCACAGCTCCCGGCTGCCGGCTTGGCTGCCGGCTTGGCTGCCGTACCGCAGCTACCGGCTGCCGTTGTTTCCGGAATCCTGTTGTCCTCAGGCGGTCTCAATGGCGGCTGCCTCTTTCAGGTTGAGGGCGTCGATCGCCCATTCACGGATCTTGAACTTCTGGATCTTGCCGCTGCCGGTCATCGGGAACGAATCGACGAAGCGGATGTACTTTGGCGTCTTGTGCTTGGCCATGTGGGTGCGCACATACTCCTGCAGGATCTCCTCGGTCGCCGTTGAGCCCTCGCGCGGGATCACGACAGCCAGGACAGCCTCACCATAGGTCTTGTCAGGGACACCAACCACCTGCACATCCTTGACGTCG
>CAYOHO010000051.1:0-9356 GCA_964403755.1 uncultured Oscillospiraceae bacterium | reverse complement strand
GCTTTTCGCGCAAGACGCTCTATGCCGCCGCAACCGCCGTGGTCGTCGCCGGCTATGTCCTCTTCTTCTTCTCGCCCATGAACATGATCTTCATCGGCACGGCCGGCGTGCTGCTCTTTGTCGGCCAGGCCTTCATCCAGCTGCTGATGCTGGTCTTCCTGGCCGACACGATCGAATACGGTCACTGGAAGCTGGGCCGGCGCAACGAAAGCCTGACCTTCTCCCTGCAGCCGCTGATCAACAAGGTCGGCAGCGCCGTCTCGAACGGTGTCGTCGGCGCCACCGTGATCCTGTCCGGCATCAACCGGGCCGCTTCCAGGGCCGATGTCACGCCCCAGGGCCTGCTCCTGATGAAGACGGCGATGCTGGCGCTGCCGCTGGCCTGCATCCTGATCGGCTTCCTCATCTACCACTTCAAGTTCCGCATTGACAAGACGTTCTACGACCAGATCATCGCCGACCTGCGGGAACGTGGCGAGATTCGGGAGTGAACCAGGCGCGCGGGCGCGCGAACGCGCCGCCGGCGGGCGATCTGCGCAGAAGCGGGCCAGCCAGGCGTTCTGATGCGGACATGGACCGGCAAACGGATCGGACCGGAGCCCGTTCATCCCCACAGGCAATCGAAAATTCCCGACAGGCAAGAGGAGACAGCCCATGGATCCGAACCGGATGAGAACCCTGCAATGCCCCAACTGCGGCGCGCCGGCCGCCATCGACAGCGTGCGCTGCGACTACTGCCGCTCCGTGCTCACGGCGGCGGCCTGCCCGTCCTGTTTCGGACCGGTCTTCCGGGGCATGAAGCATTGCCCCGAATGCGGCGCCCCGATCGAGCCCGTGGTTGCCCTGAGCGGGAGCGTCCACGCCTGCCCGCGCTGCGAAAAGCCGCTGCAGGCCGTCATGATCGCCGGCATCGACCTGGAGGAATGCCGCGACTGCGGCGGAATCTGGCTCGATGCCGCGTCTTTCGAGCAGATTTGCGCGGACCGCGAAATGCAGGAGAAGGCCGCCATCTATCCTGCTCCGCCCCGTTCACCGGCGCCGGAAGGCACGGCCGGCCGGCCGCAGCGCTATTACGTGCCCTGTCCGGTGTGCGGCGAACTGATGAACCGCAAGAATTTCGCCGACTGCTCCGGCATTGTCGTCGACGTCTGCAAGGCGCATGGCCTCTGGCTGGACCGCCTGGAGCTGCAGCAGATCGTCGGCTTCATCCGCGACGGCGGACTGCGCAAGTCCCGCGCCAACCAGCTGGCCCGGCTGGAAGCCGAACAGGCACGCCTCAAGGCGCTGCAGCGCGAACGGCCTCCGGAAGCGGACTTCAGCGCGGACGTGCCGCTGTTCGAGCATGAATCCGGGGACCTTTCACTGACCGACCTTCTGGCCGGCTTCATCAGCCGGCTGCTTTGACGGGCCCGGCGGGCGGTAGGCCCGGTCCTTGACGCGCTGGTACGGCTTCACCTCCGGCAGCGGCTCCGGGTCGCCCTTCCCGTCCATCCAC
This sequence comes from uncultured Oscillospiraceae bacterium, assembly GCA_964403755.1. Classification (GTDB taxonomy): domain Bacteria; phylum Bacillota; class Clostridia; order Saccharofermentanales; family UBA5734; genus JAXGXQ01. Next base: position 7,861 of record CAYOHO010000051.1, on the reverse strand, counting down.
CAGCGGCCGTCCGCCGCCGAATGGTACAGGTTCGCATCCTGCCCGCTGATCCGGCAGAGCCAGCACTCGCCCGATCCGGCCGACTTGGCGGCCCGGATGCCGATGGGGCGGGCGCGCGTGATCTCATAACGTGTCCCGTCCTCCCAGACAATGGCCAGGGGGCGGACGACGCCTTCGACGCTGACCTCCAGGGTGACGGCGACAAAAACCTGCCGGCTCATGGCCCGAAAAACCCGACGGGATGGACGACGTTCTCGCCCTTGATGTAGTGGTCGGTCAGGGCCCGGTCGACCAGCGAGATGCCGCGGCGGACTGCCAGGCCGCCGTACTTGTCCCGCAGGCTGTCGATGGTCCGCTCCAGGTCGAGCCGGCGGGCCAGGCGTGCGTCGTCCGGCAGGAACGACTGCTGGCGCAGCTGGGAAAGGCCGACGAGGTTGCAGGCCCGGACGCCGAGCGAGCGGATCCACCGGCCTTCCTGAAAATTCTCCAGGATCAGGCGGATCGCCGCGGGCGCGATCTCGCCGCAGAGCTGGGTCGGATGCGGCAGCGGTGCCTGCCGCTCGAAATTGAACAGATTGTAGTCGCGCAGGCTGACCTGGACCGTGCGCGCCGCCAGGCCGGCGTCGCGCAGGCGGCTGGCGACGGATTCGGTCAGCATGTAGGCCGTGGCCTTGATGTCATTCTCCGTGTAGAGGTCATGGAACGTGGTCAGGCTGTTGCCGATCGACTTGATCGGGGCCTCCCGTCCCGACATCGCGACCGGCGTCTCGTCCAGTCCGGCGGCGAAGGCGTAGATACTGAGGCCGACGATGCCGAACATCTGCCGCATCAGCACCGGCCCGGCCTCGACGATCTGGCCGATGGTCCGGATGCCGATGCGGCGGAGCTTGCGGATGGACGACGGACCGACGTACAGCAGATCCCCCGCCGGGGCGGAAAAGACCCGCTGGCGGTAGTTGTCGCGGCTGATCACCGTCGTTGCGTCCGGCTTCTTCAGGTCACTGCCCAGCTTGGCATAGATCTTGTTCCACGATACGCCGACCGACGCAGTCAGGCCCAGCTCACGCCGGATCCGCTGCCGCAGTTCATCGGCCACCAGAGGCCCGTCCTGCCGGGGGCAATCGGTCAGTTCAACCCAGGACTCGTCGAGCCCGAACGGCTCCACACGGTCGGTGTACTGCCCGTAAAGCTGCCGCGCCAGATGCGCGTAATGGATGTACAGGGTGTAGTTTGGCGGCATGACAACCAGGCCCGGGCATTTCTGCATGGCCTCCCAGATGGCCTCTCCTGTCTTGATTCCCGTCTTTTTCGCCAGTTCGTTCTTCGCCAGGATGATGCCGTGCCGGTTGACTGGATCACCGGCCACGGCCATGGGAACGGCGCGCAGAGACGGCTTCTGCAGCATTTCGACAGACGCGTAATAGCAGTTCATGTCAACGTGCAGAATCACACGGTCCGGCATCCCGATCCCCCTCTCCAAACAGAACATCTGTTCTGTTTTAATGGTAGCAGAAGTGCCCGCAAAAGTGAAGCCACAACATCTGGTGGCACGGTTCGGCTTCCATTCAAGATGCGGTGGCTGGCGGCAGCGGGGTGCCGGCGGGGCGCTGGCGAGGTGCCGACAGGCTGTCGGCGGGGCGCTAGCGGGGTGTTTGCAGGACATCGGCAGGGCGCTGGCCTCTCATGCCATGGCCCACCATGGCCCATGCCGGGTATCCTTGCGGCCCCAAATCAAGGATGCTAGACTGGACGGCAGATGCAGCGTCAGATGCAGCGTCAGCGCCAGAGGGCGTCCGGTCCCGGCAAGGCTGGCGCCGGCCGCTTCAGGAACCGGCAGTGCGGCTAGTCGCACAGGAGGCACCATGGCCCAGGTGATTGCCCAGATCCGCGCCAAGTACGGCACGCTTTCCAGCAGCCAGCGGCAGCTGGCGGACTATGTCTTCGCCCATGCCGACAAGGTGATGATCAGCACCCTCGCCGACTTCGCGGCGGCCTGCAGCGTCAGCGAACCGACCGTGATGCGCTTCCTGCGCAAGGTTGGCTACGATTCCTACCAGATCTTCCGCGTCAACATTGCCCAGGAGCTGGCCGCCGACAAGAGCGAGAACTACTATCCGGACATCGCGCCCGGCGACAGTGCCCGCGACATCCGCGACAAGGTCGTGGCCCTGACCATCCGCAGCCTCCAGGACAGCATGACCGTGATCGATCCCGCCCAGATCGATGTGCTGGTCGAGCGGATCCTCCAGGCCCGGCGCATCTTCGTCATCGGCATGGGCGCCTCGGCGGCCCTGGCCTTCGACCTTCAGCACAAGCTGCTCCGCTTCGGGCTCGATGTCTCCTACAGCCATGACCCTCACATGATCAACATCGTCTGCACCGGCCTCGGCGCCGCCGACCTGCTGATCGCCTTCTCCCACTCCGGCGAAAGCGGCGAGACCCTCGACGGCATCCAGCTGGCCAGGGCCAACGGCACCTTTGTCGCCGCCATCTGCAGCTATCCGCATTCCAGCGTCGACCGGGCCGCCGACTGCACGATCCTGAGCTCATCGTTCGAGACGCGCTACCGCTCGGATTCCCTGACTTCACGCATCATCCAGTTCACGATCATCGACATGATCTATGTCGCCATCGTCATCCGGGCCACCCCGGCCATGAAGGAAACCGTCAACCGGACCCGGATCGCCGTCGCCCGGAACAAGACCTGACGGATTGATCGCCGTCGCCCGGAACAAGGCTTGACACATTGACCGCCGCCCTCCGGAACCGGCCTGACGCATTGACAGATTTAGTAGCGTTGGTATATGCTTGTCTCATTGTATGCGTAGTATTGCTACCGTCAGAAAACCGGAAGCGTTCCCCTTTGCACACGAACAGGAGGTTCATCGAACATGGGAAATTTGAAAGCCTTGCTGCTTGGCGATGCCATGATCCATTCCGAAGGCTTCGCCAAGGCCTGGGAAAAGCACCTGAGCCCCTACGGTCAGGCCATCTTCAGCGGCGACTGGGAGCAGTCCTGGGACAAGCTGCAGTACCGCCGGCTGGAGGTCGAGAAGAACGGCCCCGAGATCGAGCCCTGCGATCCGCTGGTCGTCGAGCACGGCGCCGATGCCAACACCCTCATGGGCCTGTTCATTCCGGTTTCCTCCAAGGTCATGGCAGCCATGCCGAACCTGCGGATTGTCGGCGTCGCCCGGGCCGGCCTCGAGAATGTCAATGTCGAGGAGGCCACGAAGCGCGGCGTCCTCGTGTTCAACGTCATGGGCCGCAATGCCCACGCCGTCTCCGACTTCGCGATCGGCACGATGCTGGCCGAGTGCCGCAACATCGCCCGCGCCCACTTCGCGATCAAGTCCGGCACCTGGCGCAAGACCTTCGTCAACAGCGACTACGTGCCCGAACTGGGCGGCAAGACGATCGGCCTGGTCGGCTTCGGCAACATCGGCTCCCTGGTCGCGAAGAAGCTGTCCGGCTTCGATGTCAATGTCCTCGTCTACGATCCCTACGCCAGCCAGGCTGACGTCGAGGCCGCCGGCTGCAAGCTGGCCGGGCTCGAGGAGCTCTTTGCCGCGTCCGATTTCGTTTCACTGCATGCCCGCCTGACCGATGCCAACAAGAAGATGGTCAACGCCCGCCTGCTCAGCCTGATGAAGCCGACCGCCTACTTCATCAACACCAGCCGCGCCGGCCTCGTCGACCAGGATGCGCTGGCCGAGGCTCTCAAGGAGCGCCGGATCATGGGCGCAGCGCTCGACGTCTTCACCACCGAGCCCCTTGGCGCCGACAGCCCGTTCCTCACGCTCGACAACGTCACCCTGACCTCCCACCTCGCCGGCACGACCAGCGACGCGCTGACCAACTCCCCCTACCTGCTCACGGCCGATGTCGCCCGCTTCTTTGCCGGCGAAAAGGCCCGCGGAATCGTCAACCCGGAAGTGCTGGAGAACCCCGATTTCCAGGCCTGGCTGAAATCGGTCCAGGGATAGGGGGCGGCCGCCGATGCTGACCAGCTTCACGGACATGCTGACCAGGGCGCGCCTGGGCGGCTATGCGATCGGTTCCTTCAACGCCTACAGCTACGAGACGGTCCGCGGCATCATCGAGGCCGGCAGCCAGGCCGGGTGCGATGGCACCATCGTCGCCTTCGGCAAGAAGTATCTTGAGAACATGGAACTGGCGGACGTGGCGGCGATCACCGCCGCCATCGCCGCCCGGACCGACATGCCAGTCTGCCTGCACCTCGATCACTGCGACGACACCGGGATCATCGGGAAAGCCATCGCGGCCGGCTTCACCAGCGTCATGTACGATGGCTCCGCCCTGCCCTTCGAGCAGAATGCCGCCAACACCCGGCAGGTCTGCACCCTGGCCCACGCCGCCGGCGTCTCGGTCGAGGCCGAGCTCGGCAGCCTGGCCGCCGGCGCCTTCTCGCACGAGGGCACCCGCGACGACCGCGAGATCTACACCGATCCTGACCAGGCGGCGGAATTTGTCGCCCGCACCGGGGTTGACGCACTGGCTGTCTCGATCGGGACCGTGCATGGCATCTACAAGGGCAAGCCGAACATCCGGGTCGACATCCTCCAGGCCATCGCCGCCCGGGTGAGCATCCCGCTCGTCCTGCACGGCGGCTCCGGCATCCCCGAGGAGACGATCCACGCCTGCATCCGCAGCGGCATTGCCAAGATCAACGTCAACACCGAGATTTCCGTATACACGGTGGAACGGGTCGCCGAACTGCTTGCCAGCGGCAAGCGGCCGCATCTGGCCGACCTTGGCCGGCTCGAGCAGCGGTCAGTCGCCGAAGTCGTCGCCAAGTACATCCAGTTCTTCCGTCCCTAAGCCGGAAGCCATCCGGTCAGGGCCGGCTCCGATCCGACAGCCGGCCCTGATCTGCGTTCTGCAGCATCGAGACTGACAGCCTGAAGACCATCTGCTGACTGCATCGCAAGGAGGCCGCCATGGTCCATGTCATCGCCTTGGATGTCGGCACATCCAGCATGCGGGCCCTGATCTATGACGAACGGGGCACCCTGCTGCACACCAGCGGCTGCGAATACCACACCGTGTTTCCGCAGCCATCCTGGGTCGAGCAGGACCCCGCCACCTGGGCCGACGCCGCGCTGGCCACCCTGTCCGGCGCGGCCGGCTATGCCCGCGAGCACGGCATCGAGATCGCGGCTATCACCGTCACTGCGCAGCGCGCCTCGCTGATCCCGGTGGACCGCACCGGCCGACCGCTGCGGCCGGCCATCATGTGGCAGGACAAGCGCACCATTGCCGTCTGCGAGCGGCTGCTGCGCGAAAACGGCCTTGAGCCGCTGCACCGCAAGACCGGCCTGCTCATCAACCCCTTCTTCGTCCTCAACAAGATCATCTGGCTGCGCGAGAACGAACCGGAGACATTCCGCCGGGCCGCCCGCTTCATCGGCGTCCAGGATTACGTCATCCACCAGCTCACCGGTACGTTTGTGACCGACTGGACCCAGGCCAGCCGCACCATGCTGATGGACCTTCGCCGCTTCGCCTGGGACGATGAGCTCCTGCAGCTCGCCGGCATTGCGCCGGACCGGCTCTGTCGGCTCGTGCCGCCCGGCTCCACGGCTGGAACGCTGCTGCCGGCCATGGCGGCCCGCTGTGGCCTGCCGTCCGGGCTTCCGGTCATCATCGCCGGCGGCGACCAGCAGAATGCGGCCCTGGCGCTCGGCCTCACCCGCCAGGGCATGGCCGAAGCGAACACCGGCACCGGCTCCTTTGTGCTTTCCTATTCCGAGAAGCCGGTCTTCGACGACCGCTGCCGCGTCCTCTGCCAGGCTGGCGCCATTGCCGGCAGTTATGTCACTGAGACGCCGATCTTCAATACGGGCGCCATCTTCCGCTGGTTCAAGGAGCAGTTCTGCCCCGACTACCGCACGCTGGACGACCCCTACACGCGGATGGACGACGAGGCCGAAGGCGTTCCCGCCGGCAGCGGCGGCGTGCTGATGCTGCCTCATTTCGAGGGCTCGGCCGCACCGAACTGGAACCCGGCCGCCAAGGGCCTCTTCTTCAACCTCGGCCTGGCGACGACCCGCGGCATGATGATCCGCGCCATCCTTGAAGGCATCGCCTTCGAGATCAGCGAGAACATCGGCCTGATGCGGGCACTGGAAGGCGAAATCAGCGAACTGCACGTTTCCGGCGGCATGGTCCGGAGCGACCTGTTCTGTGACATCCAGGCCTCCGCCTGCGGCACCCGGGTTGTCCGGCACAGCAATCCCGAAGCCAGCTCGCTCGGCGCAGCCTGCAGCGCCCTGGTCGCCCTGGGCGTCCACCCCTCCGCCGACGCCTTCTTCCACGGCATCGCCGGCGACCAGTCCGTCTTTCTCCCCGATGCCGAGGAGGCCGATCTTTATGGCCGCATCCTGCAGCGCCGGCGGGCGCTTTACACCGCGCTGAACGACGCCGACGTCTACCGGCGGTTCATGGGCGCCGTCTAGGGGCCATCGTGCCAAGATGTCGAACTGGCTGAGCCCTATTTCACATGTGCATTGATGAAGGCCGTCACCTGGTCGATCGGAATGGCCAGGTTGATGTCCTCGAAGTCCTGATTGGCTGGTGTAATGCCTTCACTGGGTATCCCGACCATCTTTCCGTCTGCTGTCAGCAGGCAGCCGCCGCTGTTGCCCGGATTGACGGGCGTATCCGTCTGGATGTAGGTTCCGCCGCCAAAGCTCCGGATCGCCGAGACGATGCCGGCTGTGAAGGTGGCCGGACCGGGAAGGCTTGTCCCGGCCGGAAATCCCATGGCCATGACGGGAGCGCCTACCCGGACATCCGCCATTGTTCCCAGGGATATGGCGGGGAAATCGGTTCGCGGCGAATCCAGCTTGAGAATGGCCAGGTCCTGATTGCCATCGGCGGCAACCACCGTGGCTGTCAGCGTGGTGTTGTCCTTCAGTGTCACCTTGATGGCCTGCCCGCCCGTGATGACATGGTTGTTGGTCATGATGTAGCCGCGCTTGTCAACAAGGGTCCCCGAGCCCGAGGAAAGGCCATTCCGGATCGTGACGTCGATACGGACAATCGATGGCTCGACGACGGGCACCAGCTCGGCAAAGCCAGATGCTCCGGCAGGGCCCTTCGGCCCTACGACATTGCCGGCATCGATCGTCTGGCCGTTGGCCAGCGTCAGAACCAGATGGCCCGATGTGTTGACAGTCGCTCCGGTGATGCCGGAGCCAGCCTGCTCCTGCGTGGAGGCAGGCTGGCTGCAGGCACTGATGCCCAGCAGCAGTGCAGTGGAAACCAGAAACAGCAGCAGACGCTTTCCCCAGGTTTTCATGTTGGCAGCCTCCGATATCCGGTGATTTCAATAGCCATCAGCGCCGCTTGAAGAACCCGACGCGATAGGCAATATGACAATGCTTGAACCAGACTGGATTGGAGAAGCCGGTCAGGTCACAGCCAAAGTCGAGCCGGCCGACTGCCGATTCCGGGTCGGCATGCAGCTCGACCCTGGCATCGCCGAGAAAATGCGTGAAGCATCGGGCATGTGCTTCGGTTTCCCGAATGCCCTGCTGCCAGTAGAAGCGATGGCTGCCGGTGATGATGTCCGGCTCCGGATACAGGACGCTGGTCTCGGTCCACTGATAGCCCATGTCTGGAACGTGCCGCTCGACCACGGCGCCACTCCGGGTTCCGCCCGGATCGCCGCCGAGCGTGATCGGCCCGACATGCTGGGCCGGGACGCCAACCGCCTTGAACAGGCCGACAGCCAGCCGGCGGTCAATCTGATGCGGCACGATATACCAGTACCAGGTTGGAAGCGCTCTCGACGTCCCGGGCAAGGCCGGCAGGACTTCCTCAGGCCCTGCCAGCT
>CAYOHO010000050.1:0-9381 GCA_964403755.1 uncultured Oscillospiraceae bacterium | reverse complement strand
TGCTGACGATACCCGTTTACTGTGCAAAATGATTGATTTCAGCAGAGAATCATGATACGATGTTCTAGGGTCAATTCTGCACGGCTTTTCCATGGCTGAAAACGCTTCCTTTCCGGGATGTTACGTGTTTCAATCATCGGATGCACGACACGAGAATGTCCTTAATAATTAAAGGAGGCATTGAACATGCCGGACAAGACCATCACTTGCAAAGATTGCGGAGTCCAGTTCGTCTTCACCGAGAACGAACAGAATTTCTACAAGGAGAAGGGCTTCGAGAACGACCCGATCCGCTGCGCCGATTGCCGCCGTGCAAGAAAGCAGGCCCGCAACAACAACCAGAGCCGCGGCTACAGCAACAACAACTGGTAAGCTGCCGGACAAACCGCTGAATGCATGACTGCCCCGCAACCGTGAAAACGGATGCGGGGCAGTTTTTTATGCGAAGGTGATAATGTCATGACTTTTTGCTGCGTTTGTCAGGCTTCAACTCGGCGATCTGGTGTTCGGGCAGCGGCAGGTGAGGCCTTATCCCAGTTCGCGGTCGAAGTGGCGGCAGGCTCCAGTCAGCCCTTCCGGCTGATGGATATGAGGATTTACAAGCCGTTCGGGGCTTGCTAAGATATGTCCAGCAGATTGAAAGGCGGGTGTCAGCATGGCTTCAGCGCACAAGTGGCTGGTCAGGAGCGAGACGGTTTCCTGGCTGATTGAATACACCGGCACGACGCCTATCGGGGAAGCCAAGGTCCTCATTAATGGGGTCCAGCACCTGGCGCCGCTGCAGGCCCGGGATGGCGGGGGCTACGTCGCGAGCCTCCCCTGCGGCCTGCGGGAATGCCTGCTGCAGATGGATGCTGCCGGCGAATCACTGAACTTGATGGCTGATGGCGCCGCCATCGCTCCGGTTGTGGAGCCCGAACCAGCGACCTCGACGGCTCCGGCTACAGCTGATGCGGCCAAGTGGCTGCGGCGGCTCAAGTCGGGCCGCAGCTCGTTTCTCAGCCTGATCGGGCTGTCCGTTCTCAACATCGTGCTGATTCTGTTCAATGCCTCGATCTCATTTCCGTTCAGCATCTTTTCGGCTTCCTTTGCCGTCGGCATCGGCAGTGCTTTCAGCGAGGGCGCGGGAACCGCCATCTACCGCATGATCGGGGTAGCAGTCGCTGTCGTGATCATCGCTGCCTATGCGCTGCTCTATCTCCTGGCGCGCCGGCGCACCTGGCCAGTCTGGACTGCCTTCGGACTGGTCATCGCCGACACGCTGCTCCTGATCGGCTATGCCATCCTGTTTGAAGACTGGGGCGGAGCCGGCGTCGATCTGCTCTTCCATGCCTGGATCATCTGGTCGCTCTTCCGGCTTGGCCAGGCGCATGTCATGATCACCCGCCTGGCCGCTCCCGGTGGCGCTCCGGCGGGCAGGCATGCCAGTCCGGACAGCATTCCAGCGTAGCCTGCCCGCCAGCCGCGGAGGGCGAATGTCAGCCGCACGGAGCTTGAATGCCCGCTGCCTGCGGCATCGAACGGCCGGTGCCTGAGGCGTTGATGTCGTGCCAGCGCGCGCGGCACTCCAGCTGCACCCCGGTCAATTGAAATCGATCCTGAAGTCGGATATGATCATTTTATAGCCTGATCATGTCTTCAGGATATTCGACACAGATCGGGGATGCGCGGTGCCGCACCAGCCGCGTCAAGGCGTCACGATGGATAATCGCTTCTACAGGCAGCTGGTTGAGCAATCACCGACAGGGTATTGTCTTTATCATGTCCGCTCCGGGCCGTCGTTCGGTCCGGTCGACTTTGACTATGTCGAGATGAATCCGTCATTTGAGCTGCTGACCGGCCTGAACGCCGACCAGACGGTCGGTCATTCGCGGATTGCGCTGATGCAGGCAGCGGCTTGCGCTGATGCGGAATGGGCAGACCTGATTGGCGAGGTTGCACGCCATGGCAGCCGGCATCTGTTCGAATGTGCCGTCCGCAGCACCGGCAAGCACCTGCAGGTGCTGCTCTATTCGCCGGAAGCGGACTACTGCGTGGCCCGGCTGACGGATATTACCCGGTACCGGGATGCCAGCGACGAGCGCCAGCTGATTTTGACGGCCTTGACGGACATGGCCTTCGTGCTTGATGAGCAGTACCGCATGACCCATTGCTTTCTGTCGGAAGAGGCAAACCGGCTCATTGACCGAGAGCAGCTGCTGGGCAAGGGCATTACCGATCTGGTGCCGCCATCGGCAGCGGAATCGGTCCTGGCCGCCTTCCGGCGCGCCCGGGAAACCGGCGGCCGTCAGGCAGCTGTCTTCATGATGGATTTGCCGGAAGGCCGCAGCTGGAACAAGGTGGATGTCTGCTGGCGGACAATCGGCGGCCGGAACTGCTATATCGCCAGTGTGCGGGACATCACTGACCAGCGGAAGCTGCTCAGCGACCTTGAGATGAAGGAGCGTCTGCTGGCTCTGACCCGCCAGAAGGACGATACCCTGGCGGATTTCCTCCAGCTGATGCTGGCTCAGGCCCTGGACTGCACCGCCAGCCGGCATGGCATCTTCCTGCTCTATGACGAAGCGAAGCAGGCATTCATCCAGTCAGCCTTCCGCAATGGCGAGACTGGTGAATGCGGTTTCCGCGAAATGGAACGGCCGGACCAGTATGGCGACATGGGCTTCTGGTCACAGCTGGTCACGGCCCGCCAGCCTGTCATGGTCAACGATGCGCGCATGCTTGCCGGCCAGGAGTCTGGCTTCCTGAATGCCTATGTACCGATCGAACGCTGTCTGGCGGTGCCGGTTCTCAGCGGCGGCCAGTCCGTGGCTATCGCGGTTGTCGCCAACAAGGCCGCCGACTACGAAGCGGACGATATCCTCAGCCTTGAGCTGCTCCTGGGTTCGGCCTGGCCCCTGGTCGAGCTGCGGCAGAACCAGAAGCGGATCCGGGACAGTGAAGACCGTTTCCGCCAGCTTTTCGAGACCAGCCTGGACGCAGTTGTCCTGTCAACGCCGGAAGGCGGCGTACTCATGGCCAATCCGGCCGCCGAACGGATCTTCGGCTGCACAGCGCCGGAGATCCGACAGCTGGGTGCGCCTGGCCTGCTTGACATGAACGATGCCCGGCTGCCAGCCGCGATGGAGGAACGCCGGCGGACCGGCCGATTCCAGGGGCAGCTGCGCTTCCTGCGAAAGAACGGTGAACCGTTCACCGGTGATATCGCCTCATCGCTCTACACGGACAGCAGCGGCCGGCAGCAGATCAGCCTGTTTATCCGCGATGTCACGGAGCGCCTGCACCTCGAGCAGCTGCTGCAGACAACACTGGCATCGCTCCGGGAGGGTGTCATTGTGATCGATGCCTCCGGCCGGATCGACCTGGTGAATGATGCAGCCGAGCGGATCACCGGGTATGCGCGTGCGGACCTGATCGGCCGCGAGTTTCAGGACACGCTCAAGGTCGTGGACCCGCGGACGGGAGCGGCAGTTGCCGGGGAGGTTGTCGCAAGCGGCTTGTCCGGTCAGGAGATGCAGCCTTCCGCCGAATACAGCCTGCTCCGCCGGGATGGAAGCGATGTCCGGATTTCGGCCAGCTTCCGCCAGCTGAACGCGGCTGCAGGCGGCGTGCAGGGCATGGTGCTTTCGTTCCGGGACATCAGCAGGGAATATGCCCTGCAGCGGGAGATTGACGCATTCCTCGATGTCAATCTGGAACTGCTCTGCGTGACCGACGCGGAAGGCCGCATTCTGCGGGTGAATCGCCAGTTCGAGCGGATTCTCGGCTATGAGTCCAGCGAGCTGGAAGGGAAATACAAGCAGTCGTTCATCCATCCGGACGACCTTGAGGCTTCGCGGGTTTCATCCGAGCGCGTGTTCCACCAGGACGAGCCGGTTGTGAGCGTGAACCGGGTCCGGCTCAAGGATGGCAGCTACCGTTTCATCGAATGGCACGCCATGCCGGCTGCCAACGGGCTGGCCTATTCAGCCGGTCGAGATGTGACGGAAAAGCTGAGGCTTGAGGAGCAGCTCAAGGCAGCCGCGATCCGGGATGAGCTGACTGGCCTTTATAACCGGCACTATTTCGAGTCGATCATCGTCAACCAGATGGACAGCAGCGACCGCTATAATGTACCCCTGTCCCTACTGATCATCGACCTCGACCATTTCAAGGACGTGAACGACACCTGGGGACATCCGGTGGGCGATGATCTGCTGCGCCAGACGGCGACGGTGATCAGCGCGACCATCCGCGAATCGGATCTGGTCTTCCGTTTTGGCGGCGAGGAATTTGTTGTCCTGATGCCCAATACCGGCCTGGAAGGCGCCCTGACCACGGGCGAAAAGATCCGCCGGGCCATCGAGTCGCACAGCCACGCGGTGGCCGGCTTCCGCACGGCCAGCATCGGGGCCGCCGAGCGCCTGCGTTCCGAATCATTCCGCCACTGGTACCGCCGCCTGGATGATGCGCTGTATGCCGCCAAGCAGGGCGGGCGCAATCGGATGTCCTTCTCGGACGGCAGCGAGAAGCTGCCGCTGACCGCCTTCCACATGGAATGGCAGCATGAATGGGAAAGCGGCGTCAGCGAACTGGACAAGCAGCATCTGATGCTGATGCAGATGAGCAACCGGCTGGTCTATTTCTCGCTTCAGGGTGAAAGCGAGCTTGAGCTGCGGCTGCGGCTCGAGCAGCTTCTGGAAGAGGTCGCCCGGCATTTCCGCTACGAGGAGGAGCTGCTGTTCCGGATTGGCTACAAGGAGGCTGCGGAACATGCCTCTGAGCACCGCAGCCTGATGCAGAAGGCGCGGCGCCTGCAGAAGCTGTATGAAAGCGGCGAAATCAAGTCAAGCGCCTTCTTCTCGTACATCATCGACGATCTCATCATCGGCCACATGTCCGAACAGGACGTCCTGTTCCTGCCGCTGACCCGCAGCCTGAGTTCGCAGTCGTCGTCTGCCCTGCATTACTAGCGGCCATCCCGGCCCGCGTCCAGCCGCAGCCGTTTCCGTTGTGCGCCGCCATCCGTATCAGCGGTTTCCCTTGTGCGCCGCCAGTTCAGCCAGGGCCTGGCCGTGCGATTCGCCATCAAGATGATAGAAGCGGCGGTAGATCGCGTAGCTGGCGATCACGCAGACCAGCGGCAGGATCAGCATCGCCAGCTTCATGGTCAGGATGGCTTCCGGCGTGACATCGGTCGCATCGGTCGCATCGTTGATGCCGCTGAGTACGATCGTGGCGCCGACGACGCCGGTAGCAGCCGAGTTGCTGATCTTGTTGATGAAGGGCTGCACCGAGAAGACGACGCTCTCGTGGCGCTGGCCCAGCTTGCGCTGGCCATAGTCTACGGTATCGGTGAGGAAGAGGAGAGCCAGTACCTGTGTGAAGGCCTGGCCGCCGACCAGGGCGATCCCGGCCGGCCCGAGGAAGCGCATGTCCATGGGCGAGAAGTAGATGGCGAGCATGCCGGCGGCGGACAGGATTGTCGCGCCCAGAAACAGGGTCCGGCGGGTTAATCGTCGGCTAATGGCCGGGTAGAGGGCCAGGGCCACGAACTGGGTGATGGCCAGGATGATGGAGAACGTGGAGAACATGCTGGCATCGCCGTAGGCGTACTTGAAGAAGTACAGCCCGAAGCCGGTCGTGATCGTGTAGCCGATGGTGAACAGGGTCATCGATGCAGCCATCACCAGCAGCTGGTCATTGTGGAAGATGGCGCGAAAAAGGTCGCGGATGGCGGTCTTCTCGACGTCGGCGCCAGCGCCGTGGTCATAGCGTTCGCGGACGCCGAATAGGGTGAAGCACTGGCAGGCCAGCATGACGATGGCCGAGGCGATGACATAGGCCAGGGCGGCACGCTGCTGGCCGCCGAAGACCGGAGCCACCGCCTGGATGAGTGGCATGAACGTGATGATGACGAAGAAGCGCCCGGCATTGGCACAGTTGCGTGCCGTGGCGGCAATGCGGGAGCGCTGGTCCGGGTCGTCGGTCAGGACTGGAAACATCGACCAGTAGGCAATGTCGTTGGCGGTGTAGCTGATTTCCCAGAGCACGGTCAGCAGCGCGAAGAGAATCACGAAGGGTGAGCCGCGCAGGCCGGAGTCGACGAACAGCAGCACGCTGAACAGCGCCGAGAGCAGGCCGCCGATCGCGATCCAGGGCTTGAACTTGCCGTACCGGCTGCGTGTATTGTCGATGATCATGCCCATGACCGGATTGCTGAAGGCGTCGAACAGCCGGTTGGCCAGCAGGATGAACGTGATCCAGGCAATGGTCGTGTTGGGCAGGGTGAGGATGTCGGTCATGTAGAAGAGCAGGTAGCTGGTGACCAGGATATAGATCATGTCGCGGCCGACCGTGCCCAGCGCGTAGGCATACCGGGTCTGCAAGACCGGCTTCTGGAATGACATGACGTCCACCGCCCTCCTGATCGGGATGCTTTCATCTTGCCATTTCAGGTTTCTCTGATCAACTGTTTTCTGCGGTCAGTCAGTCCCCAGATGCCGCCTCAGGAAGATGCCGATTTCCCGCCAGGCCCGGCGGGCTTCCGGGAGAACAGGATCGGCGATCTGGAAGGCATGGAACATGCCGGCCCAGACCTTGATCTGCGCCGGGATGCCGGCGGCCACCGACTGCCGGTGGACGGCCACGGCATCATCAAACAGCATTTCGCGTTCGCCAACGTGGATGAGCATCGGCGGCAGGCCGGCATAGCGGCCAAAGGCCGGTGAAAGGTAGGGATCAGTCAAGTCATGGCCGCCGCCATAGCTGCGTCCGGGCGGCTTCAGCGGAAAGCCGGCCGGCGGCGGCTCCTTGCCGCCGAACATCGGATCCAGTGTATAGCGGCTGGTGAATGATTCGCTCCGGCCAGTGAGGTCGGCCCAGGGTGACATGAGAACCAGGGCCCGCAGGGTGCCGCGCCCCTCGTCGCGCAGCCGCATGGCCAGCGCGAGGGCAAGCCCGGCTCCGGCCGATTCGCCGATCGCAATGACAGCCGCGGGCGGGATGCCTTTGCTGGCCGACAGCCAGTCGATGGCCTGGCAGGCATCATCGAGGGCAGCCGGGTAGGGATGTTCCGGCGCGAGACGATAGTCGAGCGCCAGAACCGGCACGCTGCCGCCACGTCGGGCCAGACGGGGCGCCAGGCGCTGGAAAGCGCCTGAAAAGCCCAGGACATAGCCGCCGCCATGCACCTGGAGAATAGCGGCATCCTGCCTGACCGCATCGGGCGGGACCAGCCAGTAGGCCTTGCCGCCATCCGGCAGCCGGACCGGCTCCATCTGCCAGCCCCTTGGCGGCAGCCGGACCCGGGACGCATTTCGGGCGGCCCGCTCGCGACGGCGGGCAATCGCCAGGATATCGCCGCCGGCGCGACGCACGCCGCGGGCGATCAGGCTGCACAGCAGTCGACCGCACAGCGATGGCTGACCCTGGGGTTCATAGGGTGCGGCACTGGATGCCTTTTGCCGGGGTGCGCCAGACGTCGCGCCGGGTGCCTTCTCTGGGGGAACGCAGGGTTTCATGCAGGATGCCTCCCTCCGTCGGAAGCGGCCGGTCTGCAGACCGCAGTCTGCCTTCCTCTGCAGACCGCAGTCTGCCTTTCTCTGCTGGCAGCAGCCGGCTTGCAGACTGCTGCCGATACGATGGCTTCAGGCGCCGGTTCTGAACGCGGCCGTGGCCTGCTCAAACGATTTCTTCCGCAGGATGACCGGTGTGACGGGTTCGCCGAAAAAGCTGCGTGCTTCGCCTATGACTTCGGCGCCGAACTGGCGCAGGAGCACGACGGTGATGTCGCGCGCATCGATATGGATCGTGTCCGGGTCCGATACGCGGGCGGCTGCAGGATCCGAACGCTGGAACAGGGCCTGCAGCGAATGGGCGGCCAGCTGCTTGCCAATGCCAAGTCCCCGCAGGCGGGAATCGACCAAAAAGCGGCCCCAGTGCCACTCGCCATGCTCGATCCAGCCGGCCACGGCGCCAACCAGTTCATCGCCGATCCGGGCGCACCACCAGACCGGGTGCTGACTGGCGGGCAACGGGATCAGGTCCGTGGGAATGCCCTGCTCGCCGCCGAAGACCGAGCGCTCCATGGCCATCAGGCGGCTCATCATCGCCCGGCCTGGACGGCCGAAGCAGATCCGATTGTCACCGGGCCGGAGAACGTGTCGCAGGGCCCGGATGCGGAAGTCGTCAAGCTGCCGCGAGGCATCAGGCGACGCGGACGGCGCAGACGACCGGCGGCCGGTCAGGCGGTGCCGGCTGGCCGCCTTCAGCTCGGAAAGCCCAACGCTGCAGACGAATCGTCGCATGGTCCTGCGCTCGCTCTGGATCGGGGATAGGTGCATGCTGCCTCCGTTTGCTTGCCGTCGGGCGACTGGTTCCAGCGACGGATCAGGCGAACGGGTTCTCGTCTGGATAAGGCAGGGAACGGGGCTGGTTGTAGCCGATGCCGGTCACGCCGAGACAGCGGAAGACATCGTGGATGGCCCGGCCGTGCCGGCCGAAGGCGATTGCGGCGTGATGCGGGAAGCTGCCGCCGATGAGCACATGGCGATAGAAGCGGCCCATTTCGGGGATCGCAAACACCCCGATGCCGCCAAAGGAGCGGGTGGCTACCGGCAGGACCTCGCCCTGGGCGATGTAGGCGCGCAGGCCGCCCTCGGCCGTTCCCTGCAGGCGGTAGAGCGTGATGTCGCCGGGCAGCAGGTCGCCTTCGATCGTGCCGCGGGTGATGTCCGGCTCCGTGTCCGGCTCGAGCGCCCGCTTCATGATGATCTGGTGCTTCATCTGCGGCCGGCGGATGCGGCAGGCGGCCGTATTGCCGCAGTGGAAGCCCATGAAGGTGTCGTCCGGGCCATAGGCGTGGCGTCCGCGGATCTCGGCGTCGTACATGTCCTGCGGCACCGTGTTGTTGATGTCCAGCAGCGTGACCGGCTCACCGGAGACGCAGGTGCCGATGTACTCCGAAAGGGCGCCATAGATGTCGACCTCGCAGGCAACCGGGATGCCCTGCGCCGTCAGGCGGGAGTTGACATAGCAGGGGACGAAGCCGAACTCGGTCTGGAAAGCCGGCCAGCACTTGTTGGCAAAGGCGATATGCTGACGCGCCCCGGCCGCCTGTTCCGCCCAGTCCAGCAGGGTCAGCTCGTACTGGGCCAGACGCGGCAGAATGCCGGCATGGCGGTTGCCTTCGCCGAGTTCAGCTGCCATCTCCGCGACCACAGCAGGGATGCGCGGGTCGTTGGCATGTTTCTTGAAGGCGACCAGCAGGTCGAGTTCGGAGTTCTCCTGGATTTCGACACCCAGGTTGTACAGCTGCTTGATTGGGGCGTTGCAGGCCAGAAAGTCCTGGGGCCGCGGGCCGAAGCCGACGATCTTCAGGCCGCTGACGCGCTTGGCCAG
>CAYOHO010000049.1:0-9423 GCA_964403755.1 uncultured Oscillospiraceae bacterium | reverse complement strand
GACGCGAGTCCGCTCTGGGACCTGCCCAACGTCATCATTACGCCCCACATCACCCCGCAGCTGCCGGACCGCGAGGAACGGATGCTGAGCTACGTGTACGAGAACATCAGGGTCTACCGCGAGGGCGGCACCTTCGTTAACCGGGTCACCCGGCGCAACATGCTGACCAAGGATCAGGCGGACGCAAAAGCGGATCCGGAAAACGGCAACACGAATCCGGCAAACGGCAACGCGGATTCGGCAAACGGCAACAGGGGAGCGAACGCATGAGTCATTGGTGGGAAGGCTATCCCTGGCGGATGATCCAGACAAACCTGCGCGAGACCGATATGGCGGATATCCGGGCCGATGCATATGCGCAGCAGCTCAAGGACTTCGGCGCCACCGTGGTCACGCTGAATGCCGCCGGCATCATCGCCAGCTATGACACGCGGCTGGACTTCCAGCCCCGCAATCCCTACCTGCAGGGCGACAGCCTGCGCCAGATCATCGACGCCTGCCACGAGCGAGGTATCCGGGTGATCGCCCGCACGGACTTCTCCAAAGTCCGCCGCGACGTGTACGAGCAGCATCCCGACTGGGCCTACCGCACCGCCGCCGGCGATATCGTCGACTACAACGGCGACGTGCATGTCTGCCCCAACGGCGACTACCAGCAGGCCCGCATGTTCGACATCCTCGAGGAAGTCCTGACGACGCATCCGTTCGACGGCGTGTTCTGCAACATGAGCGGCTTCCTGGTCATCGACTACAGCGGTGTCTACCACGGGCCTTGCCATTGCGAGAACTGCCAGCGCCTGTTCCACGAGCAGTCCGGTCTCGAGCTGCCTGGACGGGACGACCCACGCGATCCAGCCTATGCAAGGTATGTTGCGTTCAAGGCAGCCTGCACCCGCGACCACAAGGAGCGGCTTGTCCGCACGATCAAGGGCATCAGCGAAGATCTGGCGGTCAACGGCGTCGATTACATCCGCACCGAATCGAACACCGAAATCGAGCGCGCCCCCTGGCACTACAGCGCCTCGTCCAATGCCCGCAGAACCGCCGGTCCCCTGCGGACCCGGCCTGCTGACAATGCCAGCGTCGACTTCCTTGGCTTCCGCTACCGGCATACGTCGGTCTCGCCGGCGCTGATGGCGCTGCGGCAGTGGCAGAGCCTGGCCAATGCAGGCAGCACCAGCCTCTACATCATGGGCCGCCTCGACAACCACCGCGACATATCCGGCTTCGCGCCCACCAAAAGGGTGTTCGACTTCCATCGCCGGCATGAGGACCTGTTTCGCGGCCTGACCTCGGCCGCCGAGGTCGTCGTCGTGCACAAGGGCCTGCTGGCGCTCAACGACCCGGAAGTCTACGGCTGGATCCGGGCACTCAGCGAAAGCCACGTACCGTTCGACGAAATCAAGCTGAACGAGTTGGACGACCTGGCCCAACTGGCCGACCGGCGCGTGGTGATCCTGGGCGATGTCCGGAATCTCGCCGAGCCGCAGGCTAGGCTATTTGACGCCTATGCCCGCCAGGGCGTAACCGTTGTCGCCACCGGCGCAACCGGGCTTTCCGCCGACAACCGGATGCTGCTTGAATGCCTCGGCGTGAAGGCCGTCACCGCGCAGGCTGATGGACTGATGTCCTCGGTGTTCGAGGTTAGGGAAGAAGAGACCGGCACCTTCACGCGCTGTGCCGAAGCGCCGTACATCGCCCCCGGGGCGAGCCTGGTCATGGCCGAATTCGCGGAACCGACAACGAAGTACCTGCACCTCATCCCGGAGCACCCCTTCGGCCCGCCCGAACGCTGCTACTACACGGAAACCGTCGACCAGCCCGGCGTCACCCTGCATCCCTACGGCCATGGCCGCGGCATCTATATTCCCTGGCTGGCCGGCAGCTTCTACTTCCGGGAAGGCTACCGGAACACGCTCAATTTCCTGCAGGACGTCCTGTTCAGCCTATGCGGCCTGCCTGAACTGGCCCCGGGCCTGACACCCATGGTCGAGCTTGTCATCTGCCGGAAGGAAAACCAGACGGTCATCCAGCTGGTCAATGGTACCGGCTGCTTTGCCAACAGCTATTTCGAACCGGTACCGGTGCGGGATATCCGCCTGCTGCTGCCCGATGCGCAAGGCAGCGGCGGGGAAGGCATCCCGGCAGCGATGGCCAGCAGCCAGACAGCCGCAGCCAGCATCCTGGCGCTCAACGGCGGACGCGCCGGCATGCGCCAGACGGAGCGGGGGCTCGAAATCACGCTCGACCGGCTCGACGAATTTGAAGCGATCGTCATCAGAGGCTTGCCATGACAGCCAGACGGAAAGGAGAGATCAGCCTGCGGAACATCCCAATCATTCCATGATCGGTCGCCTGTCGGCATGTCCCAGCATTTGCCATCCATCGCAAGGGGAGGAAAACAAATGGAATCCACGCAAACCAAGCAATACATCACCTGCAAGCCCTGGCAGCTTTACCTGTGGCCCTGCCACAGCGCCACCAGCAACTTCTTCTTTATCCTGATGATGTTCGCCAGCTACGTCGCCACAGGAGGCTATGGCATCCTCGTGGCCACGGCCGGCATGATCGCCACCGGCACCCGGCTGTTTGACAGCTTCATCGACCCGTTTGTCGTATTGTTCACCGACCGGATCAATACAAGGATCGGCCGCGTCCGCATCCTGATCCTGATCGGCCGCGGCATCCAGGTGCTGTCCGTCTTCGCCCTGTTCTACTGGGGCATCGGCCGCGGCGCCGTCGTTTACACGCTCATCTACCTGGTTTATGTCATCGGCGCCACCGTCGCGGCGATCGGCACCCATACCGGCAACCCCATCCTGACCACCAACCCCAAGCAGCGTCCGCAGATCTTCCGCTGGCAGATGATCTACAGCATCACATTCGGCGCCCTGTTCCAGATGTTCCTGTCCAAGGTCCTGCTGGTCAAGCATGGCGGCAAGATGGGCATCCCGCTGTTCCAGGAGATGCTGCTCTATGTCGTGGCCATCGCCTTCGTGATGGAGGCACTCGCGTTCATCGGCATCAGCCCAGTCGACCGCGCCGAGAACTACCCGAAGAAGCAGAACGGCAAGAATGTCAGCTTCAAGGACATGTGGGGCCTGCTCAGGGGCAACCGCGCCATGCAGATGTATGTCATCGGTGCTGCGACCAGCAAGATCGCTTCCCAGGCCGCCAGCCAGGCTGCCATCACCACGCTGCTCTACGGCGTCGTCATCGCGAACTACAAGTTCAGCGGCACCGTCAGCGCCTACACCCTCGTTCCCAACGTCCTGCTGATCTTCTTCGGAACCTATCTGATGGGCCGGACCGGAACCAAGAAGGCCAACATCCTCTGGACCGCCATAAGCCTCGGCATCGCCGCGCTGCTGGTCGCCTTCATGACCGTCGTCAACCCGAAATCCATCAGCACCGCAGCCGTTCCAACAGCGATCTTCATCGGCCTGAGCCTGGCGTTCACCGCCGCCAAGAACGTCACCGCTGCCTGCACCAACGCCATGGTGCCGGACATCGTGGACTACGAGCTGTACCGCACCGGGAACTTCATGCCCGGCACGGTCGGCACCCTGTACTCCTTCATCGATGAAATGGTGTCTTCGGTTTCGACAACGATCGTCGCCTTCTGCCTGACCGCCGTCGGCTACGTCTCGAAGCAGCCGCAGCCGACCGATCCTTCCTCGACCCCGATCTTCTGGATGACCATGTTCCTCTGGATGGGCCTGCCGATCATCGGCTGGGTCATCACGCTGGTTGTGATGAAGTGGTATCCGCTGGACCGCGAGATGATGGAAGCGGTGCAGCTGAGAAACCACGAGATTCGCCAGAAGCAGGCCGCACCCGCCGCCGAGCCCGTGCGGGCCACGCCCTCCCCGCCCCACCGTCCTGCCTTGTTCTCCTCTTACCCGCCCCCCCGGCGCCGCCGCGGGTTTCTGGGGGGGCGGCGCCTCGGCGCTCCCTGGCCGCACCACTGGTCCCGTGTCGTGCCTGGAACCGTTGCGAATGACCAGCTCGCCATGTTTTAAAAGCAGCTCGCCTTGTCGTATCATAATAGTCAGATACCGCCCCGCACCGGACCCGCCTGAAGTTTCCGCGACCGGACCAGGAGAATGGAGACCCCCTTCCATGCTGAAGAAGGAAGAATTGCTGGAAGCCTACCAGGCGCTCACGAACTGTTGCTATCCTGTCTGGAACTGGAAATTCGACACCCAGTTCAACGTCATCCGGAGCGACTGCCCGAACGAGTCCTTGTTCCGCAGCCTCTTTCTGGCCGACGGGCGCCTGGAGACCATCGAGGAGCATCTGTCCAGGAGCCTGATGCCTCTTGTCTGCATGGTCCAGCCGATGCTTGCCTGGATCGTGGCCTTCGAGCCCGGCGCCGACGGACGGACGATCGCAATCCACTTCAAGGGGCCGTTCTTCAACGGCTTCAATGACCCAAAAAGCTACGGCAGCATCCTGCGGCCGCTAAAGCTGGCCGGCGAGACCGAGGAAGCCCTGGCAGCCTCGCTCAGGACGCTGCCGATGCTGACCTCCTCCTCCGTCATGCAACTGGCCCTGATGCTGCACTACTGCTTGCAGGAGCAGGTGATCGATGTGCAGGACGTGAAGGTGTACACCTCCCGGCTGCTCCGGGAGCCGCACAAGGAGCGGGTGACGGCCGACCAGTTCCACGGTACGACCGGCTACTGGGACGTCGAGAGCGAAATCCTCAACGAGGTACGCACCGGCGACCTCAATGTCGGCGAAGTCATCGAACGCGCAGCCGCGACCCCGACCAGCGCCAACGATATCAGCGACAAGAGCCTGGAGCTTTACAAGCAGAACATCCATTTGCTGCTGACGCTCGTCTCACGGGCCGCAGTGGAAGGAGGACTGCCGCGCAAGACATCCTTCTCGCTCTGCGCCGACTACCGCCGCACCCTCAACAAGTGCCAGTCCGTTGCGGAAGTGACCATGCTCAACCACGACATGCTCGCCGACTATGTCCAGCGCGTGCACAAGCTGAAAAGGTACCACGCCTGTTCCCGCCAGATCCGTCTCTGCTGCGAGTACATAGACTCGCATCTGGAGGAGAAGCTGTCGCTGGCGACACTGGCGCAGATGTCCGGCTACACCGAGCCCTACTTGTCGCGCAAATTCAAGAAGGAAATGCATTGCTCGATCGTCGACTACATCCTCGAAACCAAGCTGGAGCGGGCCAAGTTCCTGCTCGCGAACACGCAGGACAGCGTGAACGAAATCAGTGAAAGCCTCGGCTTCGGCTCGCGCAGCTACTTCAGCAGCGTCTTCCGCAAGCACACCGGCTCGTCCCCGACCGAATACCAGAAGGCGCACGGCATTATCTGACTGCTCCGCTCGTTTCGCACGAAAAAGCGGGCTGCCCATCCGGACAGCCCGCTTCGCTTCGTTCATGGATTCCGAACCTTGCCTGTGGGCGATTCCTTCTCAGAAAGTGACCGACCAGCGATCCCTTCTCAGCAACCGTCGCTCCAGTGATTCCTTCTCAGAGCTTGACCATCCAGTTGTACTCGTCCGCAGCCTGGCCGTACTGGATGCTGGTGATGCGGTCGTAGAACAGCTGGCTCATCGGCCCGATCTGCTCGTTGTTGAAGATCATCATCTCTTCCTCGTAGCGCAGGCGGCCGACCGGGGAGATGACGGCGGCGGTGCCGCTGCCGAAGACTTCGCTGACCTTGCCGGCGCGGGCGGCGGTAGCCAGCTCCTCGATCGAGATCTTGCGCTCCTCGACCGGGATGTTGAGGCTCTTCGCCAGCTCGATGACCGTCCGGCGGGTGATGCCGGGCAGGATGCTGCCGTTGAGCTCCGGCGTGACCAGCTTGCCGTCGATGACGAAGAAGACGTTCATGGAGCCGACTTCCTCGATGTAGCGGCGCTCGACGCCGTCAAGCCAGAGAACCTGCACGTAGCCGGAGGCGTAGGCGTTCTTCTGCGAGATCAGGCTGGCCGCGTAGTTGCCCGGCGTCTTGGCGAAGCCGGTGCCGCCGCGGACGGCGCGGACATAGACGTCCTCGACATAGATGCTGACCGGCTGGAGACCGCCGGGATAGTAGGCGCCGGAGGGCGAGAGGATGATCATGAACTGGTAGCTGTGCGCCGGACGGACGCCCAGGTAAGGATCCGTCGCGATGATGAACGGGCGGATGTAGAGCGACGTGCCCGGGGCGGTGGGGATCCAGTCCTGCTCGACGCGCAGCAGCTGCTTCAGGGCGTCGACGCAGAAGTCGGGATCGATCAGCGGAATGACCATGCGCTCGTTGGAGCTGTTGACGCGCTCGAAGTTGAGGCGCGGACGGAACAGAAAGACTTCGCCCGTGGACGACTTGTAGGCCTTGAGGCCTTCGAAGATAGCCTGGCCGTAATGGAAGACCATCGCGGACGGCTCGAGGCTGATCGGCGCATACGGGACGATGCGCGCATCATGCCAGCCCTGGCCTTCGTCATAGTTCATGACGAACATGTGGTCGGTGAAAATCTTGCCGAAGCCCAGTGCCGCGTCGGCGGCCGGCTTCTCCTTCAGAGTCGTGCTTCGCGTGACGGGAATCTCAGGATACATGGTGGCTCCCCCTGTTTCAAGAAATGGCCTGCAGCCGCACCGGAACCGGTCGCCCGGCAGCGTCACCGGCTGTCATCATGGCTCTGCTTAATTGAATTATTATACGGTTTCTGGCCGGACGCGGCAAGGCGAGCCGGCGGGAATTGCCTTGCCTGCGGCAGAATTGTCAGATATCGCGCATGATTCGAACGGATATCTGCCGGCGAACGCCAGGCTCAGTCAGGCCAGGGCAACGCCTGTCAGCAGACGACAGATTCGGTCAGGCCAGGGCAACGCCTGTCAGCAGACGACAGATTTGGTCAGGTCCGGGCAACGTCATTCAGGGCAGGAAGAATTCGGTCAGCTTGACGATCTGCGTGCCGGCCGGATTGAAGGTGATCTCCATCAGTCGCTTGCGCTGGCTGACCAGCGTCCGCAGCTTGGCCACCGTCACCACGCTGGTTGCCTCGGCGCCGCCATCGGCGGGCAGGACCGCGATCCGGCAGGCAGCGTCGAGCGTGAGCGTGCGCAGCTGCGGGTTCAGGTTGCGCAGGTAATAGTCGTTGGGGATGCTGACGATGCCGCTGGCATCCGTTTCCAGGATGGGCGCCTTGTCCTTCTTCGCCATCGCGATCGCCTCGGCGCCGAAGTAGATCTCGACATAGTCGGCCTGCAGGGTTGTCGGCGAGGTCGACGAGATGCTGACAACGTAGGCCAGCTGCGGCTCGATCAGCTGAATCGTGGTCGTGGGCGACGTGGTCGCCCGCGGCGTCGTGGCCGTCGAGGCCCTGGTGGTCGTCGACGTCACTGTTGTTGTGGCACTGGCTGCGGGCTCGGTGGTCGCTGCCGAAGTCGCGGACGTGCTCGTGGATGGTCGCGTCGTGGCCATTGTGGCCGTCGTCACCGTGGCCGGACGGCTGCCGCAGCCGGCTGTGCCAAGGACGAGGGCAAGAGCGACAAGCGCCACGAAGGCCAGACGCGCGCTGATGGTGCACGCGCCGATGGTGCGAGCGCTGTTGGCGCACGAGCTGCGCCGGGTATGCCGATCAGGAACAAGAGACATGTCAGCTGCCAGCCTTTCGCAGACCTGCCGAAGCCGTGCGGTCGCATTCAACCGTCAATATAGCATATAATGGAAATGATCGCACTTGACTGCGGCTGACAGCCTCTGCCAGTGCCTGGCCTGCGATCGCACTCAACTGAACCTGCGCGCCCCGGCCGTCCGGCCGCAGCACGTATAGGCCCAACCTGCCCGCCCCGGCCGTCCGATATCGAGAGGTAGCCAGCCTATGCCCCAGTTCCAGATCGCATCCGAAATGCGTCCGCGCGGCGACCAGCCGCAGGCCATCGACACGCTCGTGCGCGGCATCCAGGCCGGCGCGCCGGCCCAGACGCTGCTCGGCGTCACCGGCTCGGGCAAGACCTTCACGATGGCCCACGTCATCGAGCGCCTGCAGCGCCCGGCGCTCGTCATCGCCCACAACAAGGCGCTCGCGGCCCAGCTGGCCGCCGAGTTCAAGGCCTTCTTCCCCGAAAACGCCGTCGAGTTCTTCGTCAGCTACTACGACTACTACCAGCCGGAGGCCTACATTCCGGCCACCGACACCTACATCGAGAAGGACTCGCAGATCAACGAGGAAATCGACCGCATGCGCCACTCGGCGACGGCCTCGCTGATGGAGCGCCGCGACGTCATCGTGGTCGCCAGCGTCTCCTGCATCTACGGCATCGGCAGCCCGGAGGACTACAAGGACCTCATGGTCCACCTGCGCCCCGGCATGAGAAAGGATCGCGACACGGTCATCCGCGAGCTGATCGACATCCAGTTCGTGCGCAACGACTTCGAGACCCGGCGCGGCAGCATCCGCGTGCGCGGCGACACGATCGACATCTTCCCGACCAATTCCGAGGACCTGATCACGCGCGTCTCCTTCTTCGGCGACGAGATCGAGAAGGTGGCCGAGGTCGACCGCGTCACGGGCAAGACCCGCGCCGTCCGCACCTATGCCTCGATCTACCCGGCCACCCACTATGCCACGACCAGCGAGAACATGAAGCGGGCGGTCGTTTCCATCGAGGACGAGCTCGAGCAGCACCTCGCCTTCCTGCGCAAGGAAGGCAAGCTCATGGAAGCCTACCGGCTCGAGCAGCGCACGCGCTACGACCTCGAGATGCTGCGCGAGACCGGCTTCTGCAAGGGCATCGAGAACTATTCGCGCCACCTCGACGGCCGCGCCCCCGGCACGCCGCCGAACACGCTGATCGACTTCTTCCCCAAGGACTACCTGCTGTTCATCGACGAGTCGCACGTCAGCATCCCGCAGATCGGCGCCATGTACAACGGCGACCGCTCGCGCAAGGCGGCCCTGATCGAGTACGGCTTCCGCCTGCCCTCGGCCCTCGACAACCGGCCGCTCCAGTTCGCCGAGTTCGAGCAGCGCATGGGCCAGACCCTGTTCATCAGCGCCACGCCGTCGAAGTACGAGGCCGAGCACGCCGTCCAGGTCGCCGAGCAGGTCATCCGCCCCACCGGCCTGCTCGACCCGATCGTCCACATCCGGCCGGTCGACGGACAGATCGAGGACCTGCTCACCGAGATCCGCACGGTCACGAAGCGCGGCGAGCGCGCCCTCGTGCTCACCCTGACCAAGAAGTTCGCCGAGGACCTCACCGCCTTCTTCAAGGAGGAGAACATCCGCGTCAAGTACCTGCACTCCGACATCGACACCGTCGAGCGGATGAAGATCCTGCGCGACCTGCGCCACGGTTCCTTCGACGTCCTCGTCGGCATCAACCTCCTGCGCGAAGGCCTCGACCTGCCGGAAGTCTCGCTCATCGCCATCCTCGACGCCGACAAGGAGGGCTTCCTG
>CAYOHO010000048.1:0-9483 GCA_964403755.1 uncultured Oscillospiraceae bacterium | reverse complement strand
CGGCCGTCGACAGTCCGTTCCACTCCTGATGCCGGTCTTTCACGGGTCGCGGCGAAATGCCGCTCCGCCAGTCTTGGGAGGTGGCCGCCATGAAGATCCGCCCAATCGCCGTCCGGCTTGTCATCCTGACGCTGATGCTCGCACTTCTCTCGGCCCCGCTCCTGGGCGGCTGCGGTTTGGCTTCGCCCGGGGGCGGCCTGATAGCCGGGGGCGACCTGATGGCCGGAGTCAAGGCCGCCGAGCGGCCGGCAACCCCTGCCGAGCCTGGACAGGCTTTCATCGACTCAGTCGGGCAGTTCTCCTGGAACCTGTTCCAGAAGGCTGCCGCGAGCAAGGGCAATCCCGTGCTGTCGCCGGCATCGGTCTATCTGGCGCTGGCCATGACCCTGAACGGGGCCGATGGCGCCACGCGGACAGCCATGCTGAAGACGCTGGCAGCGGAAGCGCTGCCGCTGTCCGACCTTAATGGCACCTGCCGCGACTGGGCCGCCTTGCTGGTCAGTTCCGGCGACGGGAAAAGCGTCAAGATCGCCAGTTCCATCTGGTACAACGAGGGATTCAGCATCGATCCGGCCTTTCTCCAGGCCAATGCCGATGCCTTCGGCGCGGCAGCGCGCCAGCTGGACTTTGGCGATGCCAATACGGTAAGGGCGATCAATGACTGGGTCAGCAAGGCGACCGAGGGCAAGATCAAGGGCATCATGGACCGGACCAGCAGCACCGACGTCATGTACCTGGTCAATGCCGTCTACCTCAACCTGCTCTGGCAATCCCAGTTCCAGAACTACCAGACCAGGCCAGGCGACTTTTTCACCGAAGGCGGGGCCACGGTCCGGGTCAGCTACATGAACCGGAAGGCAACCGAGATCGTCCTCAGCAGCAAGGGCCTGGAAGGCGTGATTCTGCCTTATGTGAATGAGCGCTTCAGCTTCATCGCCATCCTGCCGCAGGCCGGCATGAGCGTTCGCGAGGCTGCCGGCAGCCTGACGGCGGCGGATTTCCAGAAGCTGCCTGCTGCTGGAAGCCAGCGTACGGTCCAGCTCTCACTGCCCAAGTTTGAGCTCGAATACGAGATCAGCCTGAGGGAGCCGCTCGCCGCCATGGATCTGGGGCCGGCGATGTCGGCGGGCGCCGACTTCTCCCTGATGGCGAAGAACCGGGCCAGCGGCCTCTTCATCAGCGGCGTCATGCAGAAAGTCTATTTTCGGGCCGATGAAAAGGGCACCGAGGCAGCCGCTGTGACCGGCGTGACGATGGCAGGCGGGATTTCGCCGGCAAACGATTCCAAGCTGGTTTTTGACCGGCCGTTCCTGTTCGGCATCCTCGACCGCAAAACGGGTCTGCCGCTATTCCTGGGCATCGTTGACAACCCAAACGGCTAGACGATTCGACCGCTGGATGATTCGACCACAGGATGATACACTGGAAGCAGCGGGATGACGGGATCATTCGCGATCGACGCAGGAGGACGACGGCATGATGCATCCTTTCCAGGGACTCAACAGCAGCCGGCGCCAGGACCGGCGCCGGGCCGGGCTGATCCTCGCGCTGACGGGCTTCGTCATCGGCCTGGCCCTCTCCCTGGCCGCCTATGCGGGCATCGTGATGTACATCAGGCAATCCGGCATCCGACTGGTTCCGTCATCCGACCATCCCGTCACGGTGCAGCGTTTCGACCTGCAGAACGACCCTCGCTGGCGCAGCGACGAGATCGGCGCGTCCGGCCGGCAGATGGGCGGCACCGGCTGCCTGATCACATCGGTCGCGACGGCGATCTCGAACCTTGGCGTCCCGACGGACCCGAAAGTGCTGAACCGCCTGCTGACACAGAACGGCGGCTACCAGGGGGCAGACCTGCTCTGGTACAAGATCCATGCGGTCATTCCGGCGGTGGACTACCACTATGAACGGATTTTCAGCAGCCGGACGATCGAGCGCGATCTCGAAGCCGGCCGGCTGCCGATCGTCAACGTCAAGTTCCACAAGACCGGCTATACCCACTGGGTGCTGATCGCGGGCGCGCACGACGGCGATTTCCTGATCCTCGACCCGCTCGGGGACGGACTCACGCCGATGCTTCTTTCCGAGCACGGCAAGGTCTATGCCTACCGGGTGATCCGGAAGACGGATGACCTCGGATAGGCTGAAGTTGAAGCAGACTCAGCATTTTTCCATGCCGCGAGCAATGCTTATCATGACAGATACTGTTCATTTCATGGCAGCAAAAATCCATACACCGCTTCGCTATCGCTGCTGGCCGTCAGCTTGAAACCGAGTTTCGTCAGCAGCGCGATTGACGCGGTGTTCCCGGGATCAACACCGGCTCTGATCCAGGTTGCACCGATTTTGGCCAGCGCATCGATCAGTGCCGATACGGCTTCGAAGGCATAGCCCTGGCGGGCGTAGGCCGGCGCAACCGTATAGCCGATCCAATAGCCGACCGAAATAGAGGCAGCGAAAGCAACGCCATTGCCAGCACGCTTGCCAGCGCCAGGGTCGTCCAGTGTGCTTCCTTCCCTGCCGCAATCTGCGTCTGCTTCTGCCCCCGAATCAGCTTTGACGTACAGGTCGCCGATCAGGCGGCCGCTTTGCCGGTCGACGATCGCCAGCTGGCAGCCCTGCGTCAGATGGCAGTCCCCGAGCAGTGCCTTCTCATAGGCTTCGCGAGTCAGGCCTTTGAAATCCTGGAAGCGCATCCATGACAGGTCGTTCCGGTAGGCCATGAAGGCATCCAGGTCCTGTTCGGCGAAAGGCCGGATCAGGCAGCGGCCGGTGCTGATGGTCATGGCTCCACCGTCGGCGATCATGGCGACACCGTCGGCGGTCATGGCTCCACCGTCGGCAGGTTGACCTTGTAGAGGACAGCCACCATGCGGATGAGAAAGACCGTGACACTGCAGGCGATCAGGGCGGCGTCCGCAGAAAGCAGGCGGACGCCGGCCACGTAGGCCAGGGCACCGCAGATCGAGGCCACCGCATAGATTTCCTTGCGCAGGACAAAGGGGATGTTGCGGACGAACAGATCGCGCACCATGCCGCCGCCCACGCCTGTGCTCAGGCCCATCGCCACGATGAGGAAGGCACTGGCCGCGCCATGGTTCATCGCCGCCTGGCAGCCGATGGCCGTGAAGACGCCGAGCCCGAGGGCGTCCGAGATCCGGATGACCCGCTCGAACATGTGGATCTTGCGGTAGAAGATGAGAGCCACCAGCGCAGTCGCGATGCTGATGAGGACGGCTTTCGGGTCGACGAAGGCCGTTGGCGGCGTGACGCCGATGACGATGTCGCGGAAGATGCCGCCGCCGACGGATGCGACGATGGCCAGGAAGGTGACGCCGAACAGGTCGAGCTTCTTCTCGATTCCGGTCACGGCGCCGGAGATGGCAAAGGCGATCATTCCAATCACTTCGAGCGTCTTGAAGATGAACATCGTCGCGGATCTCCGTTTCATGGGCGGGACAGGTGTCTGGCCCGACTGCGGCTGGCAGGATCTGGCTGGCGAGGTCTGGCCGGGCTGGGCGCACTGGCTGCCGATGGCTGGCTGGGCTATTGGTTCCATTATATGGCCAATCCAGAGCAAAGCCAATTCTGCTTGCAGACGGCTGAAGAAGCCGGACGATCATTGCACGGTCTTGAGGCGGCTATTAAAAAACCTTCTAGTCGATGAAGAGGAAGTTCAGAAGCGCCGCAATGTTCTTCTCCGCGTTCGCGCCGCTGATGGTCGTGTTCGCCGTGCTCACCGGCAGCATCAGCTGCGAGATGGGCCAGGAGCGGAACTGCAGGGCGGAGACGGCCAGCTCGATCAGGGCGGCATTCGAAAGGTTCGTCCGCATCAGGGGCAGGACTTTCCGCATCAGGGCGTCGATCTGGGCCGGGCTCCGGGTCTTGAGCCGGTTGATCAGGCTGCTGATGACTTTCCGCTGCCGCGCGGTGCGGCTATAGTCGGAGTCGATCCAGCGGATCCGCGCGT
Source organism: uncultured Oscillospiraceae bacterium (assembly GCA_964403755.1). Classification (GTDB taxonomy): domain Bacteria; phylum Bacillota; class Clostridia; order Saccharofermentanales; family UBA5734; genus JAXGXQ01. The sequence goes on along the minus strand of CAYOHO010000048.1, from coordinate 5,513 downwards.
AGACCAGCGCTTCAGCCCCGTCCAGGCGATTGGTTCCGACCTTGAAGGAGCCATCCGGGAAGGCCAGATACATGTAGTTGACCTCAGCCGCAGTCAGGGAGATATCCACACCGCCGCAGTAGTCGATCGCCTTGGTGAAGCCACCGAAGTTGATCACCAGGTAGTTGTCGAGCTTGAGGCGGAAATTGGCCTGGATGGTCTCCAGCAGCAAGGGCATGCCGCCCCAGGAATAGGCAAAGTCAAGCAGCGTGTTGCCGTGGTCCCGGATGGCTACAACCATGTTCCGGGCCAGTGAAACCAGGTGGATCTTCTGGGTCCGCTTGTTGACGGACATGATGATCATGGCGTCGGAGCGGCCGGCGAAGCCGGTGCCGCGGGTATCGACGCCGACCAGGAGGATGTTGATGACATCCGGGTTGCTCTGCAGCCCGTCCGGCAGGGCTGGACTTGTCGTCACGGCCGGGCCGGGCGTCGGCACGCCGGTCTCGCCGGAGGTTTCGGCAGTTCCGGCTGAAGTTTCGGCTGAGGTTTCAGCCGAGGTTTCGGCCGAGGAACTGGTCGTGGCTTCAACGGTGGTTCCGGTCGTGGTTCCGGTCACGGCCACGTCCGTTGTCGCAGCCGTCGTTTCGGCTGTGGCGGCGGGTTCCGTCTCGGGTGCACTTCCGGTTGCCGTCCCGGCATCCGCGAGCGGCTGGCTTCCGTCGCCAATTTCGGCCAGGCCAGCCAGCTTGCCAGGATCGATGTCATCCGGCAGCCGGGTTTCGTCGGCGAGCAGGTCGCTTTCGGCGATGTCGGGATTGCCGGTGATTTCCGTGCGGTCAATCAGGCTGAACAAAGAGCCCAGATAGAGGGTCGAGACAATGACCGCCCCGGTCAGCAGAAAGACCAGGGATCCGACGGTGATCGGGACAATCTTGCGGAACTTCATGGGAATTCGCCTTCTCACATGCACTGAACCGGATGGTCATGCGGTTCCTACGGGCGAGCAGCCGAATCTGACGCAATGATCAACAACGCTTATAATCATTATACCACCATCTGCGGCAGCCTGGCGTGCGGCGGGGCATGCTGGCGGGCGGAGCCGGTGCCGCGCGGACAGCTGATGGCAGGCAAAACCGGTGCCGGATGGATGGCTGGCTCAAGATTTTACATGAACATAACAATTGCTGCTGACAACCGGCAGGTGTGTTGTTACCATGAATATATGGGTTCTCTACCCGTGACGTTTCCTGCCCCCTGCTCACGGATGCCCCTTGACTGCTGATACTGCTGGCCGCTGATGCGCTTGAATGCTGACGCCCTTTGCCGCTGATGCGCTTGAATGCTGACGCCCCTGGCCGCTGATGACCCACCGCTGCGGATGCCGGGCGATGGGTTCTGAAAAAGGAATGCACCATGCTGAAACATGAACATCCGGCCCGCGTCCGCGCGGCGGTCCTGACCCTGATCCTGCTGCTCGTGCCAGTCACGGGGCTGCTGACGGCCTGCAGCCGCTCCGAGGCTGCCGTCATCGTCGCCGGATCCACGTCTGTGCAGCCGTTTGCCGAGATCCTGTCTGAAGAATACACGCGCCTGCACCCCGGCGTGTCGATCGATGTCCAGGGCGGCGGCTCTTCCGCCGGTGTCCGGGCCGTCCAGACCGACACGGCCGGCATCGGCATGTCCTCCCGTGAACTGAAGGGCGACGAGAAGACGCTCTGGTCGGTGGAGATCGCCAAGGACGGCCTGGCCCTGATCGTGCACGCGAGCAATCCGGTCAGCAACCTGAGTCTGGGCCAGATCCGCGACATCTACGCCGGCGTGATCACCAACTGGAGCCAGGTGGGCGGCCAGCCGGGACAGATCCACCTGTTCACGCGCGAGGAGGGCTCGGGAACCCGCGATGCCTTCACCAACCTGGTCATGAACAAGGTGGAGATCACGGACAAGGCCCTGGTTCAGGACTCGAACGGCGCCGTCCGCCAGCTGGTCTCCGATGACCCGAATGCGATCGGCTACATTTCCCTGGGACTGGTCAACAGCAAGGTCAAGGCGCTGGCCATGGAAGGCGTCGCCGCGACGCATGAGAACGTCGCCAACGGCAGCTACAAGCTGTCGCGGCCGTTCCTCTTCCTCGCGCACAGCACACCGACGGGGACGGTCAATGCCTTCATCGATTTTGTCCTTTCGGCGGACGGCCAGAAGATCCTGAATGCCGAAGGCCTGGTCACCATGGCGGGAGGCGGAAGCAAATGAAGAAGCTCATTGAAGGCCTGCCGGGGTTTGTCTTTCTGGCGCTGGCGCTATCCGCCTTCTCAGCCCTGGCACTGATTGTCACCTACATCTTCGTCGAAGGCGTGCCGCTCATCGCCAAGGTGGGTCTGGGCAACTTCGTCTTCGGCATGAAATGGGCGCCCAGCCAGGGCCTGTTCGGCATCTTCCCGATGATTGTCGGGACCTTGTCGGTCACCTTCGGCGCCGCCCTGCTCGGCGTGCCGGTCGCCATCTGCTGCAGCATCTTCCTGGCCGAGCTGGCGCCGCCGATCGTCGGCACGATCGTCCGGCCGGCCATCCAGCTGCTGGCCGGCATTCCTTCCGTGGTCTACGGCTTCTGGGGCCTGACCTTCATCGTGCCGGCCATCCGCAGGTTCTTCGGCGGACCAGGCCTGAGCGTCCTGGCCGGGTCGATCATCCTCGCCATCATGATCCTGCCGACCGTCATCAGCATCTCGGAGGTGACGCTCCGTTCGCTGCCGCGGCTGTACAAGGAGGGCGCCCTGGCCCTCGGGACCACGCAGTGGCAGATGATCTCGACGGTCCTGCTGCCGGCGGGCCGTTCCGGCCTGATGGCCGCCATCATCCTCGGCATCGGCCGCGCGGTCGGCGAAACCATGGCCGTCATCATGGTCCTGGGCAATGCCGTCGCCCTGCCGGAGTCGATCCTTGACCCGGCCCGCACGCTGACCACGAACATCGGCATCGAGATGGGCTATGCCGCGGGCGAGCACCGGCAGGCGCTGTTCGCCACCGGCATCATCCTGCTGGTCATGGTCATGATCCTGAACTCGGCCGCCCAGGCCTTCCTGCAAAGGAGGCAGTCGTAAGATGCGCACCATTCAGAGCAGCCAGACCAGCCAGAGCAGCCAGAGCAGCCAGAGCGGGCCGGGCGGCCCGATGGGCCAGACCAGCCGGATTGGCCAGAGCAGCGGCCGTGCGCGACGCATCAGCCCGAAGCACACCCAGAGGATCGCGACGGTCATCATCTGGTCGGCCGCCGTGCTCGTGATCGTGCTCCTGCTCTTCATCATGACCTACATCCTGATCCGCGGCGTGCCGGCGCTCAGCTGGTCGTTCCTGACGGAAAACCCGCGTGACATGGGCCGTTCCGGCGGCATCCTCTCCACTGTTGTCGGCACCATGCTGCTCGCGCTGGTCGCCGTCACGGTCGCCACCCCGTTCGGCATCGGCACCGCGTTCTTTCTCACGGAGTATACCAAGGAAGGCACCCTGACCCGTGTCATCCGCTTCAGCGCCGAGACCCTGGCCGCCATTCCGTCCATTGTCTATGGCCTGTTCGGCTTCATCTTCTTCGTCATCCAGCTGCGGATGGGCTGGTCGATCCTGTCCGGCGGCCTGACGCTGGCCGTCATGATCCTGCCCACCATCATCCGCACCTCGGAGGAGGCGATCCGTTCCGTCAACCCGCGCTACCGCGATGTCGGCTACTCGCTGGGCGGCAGCAAGCTGCAGACGATCATCGGCGCCGTCCTGCCCTCGGCCCTGCCCGGCATCGCAACCGGCGTCATCCTGAGCATCGGGCGCAGTGTGGCCGAGACCGCCGCTGTCATCCTGACTGCCGGCTCGTCCCTGCGCATGCCGGACTCGATCTTCTCGCCGACCCGCTCCATGGCCGTGCACTTCTACATCCTGGTCCGCGAGGGTCTTTCGATGGAACGGGCCTACGGCACCGCGGCCCTGCTGATCATCCTGATCCTGATCATCAACATCACCGCCAACACCATCGTCGGCCGGTTCATGGCCAAGGGCCGCTGAGGGGGATGACAACGTGGAAAGCATGACCCAGCCCAAGATCTCGCTCCGGGATTTCAGCTTCTACTACAGCGGGCAGCCGGCGCTGAAGCATATCAGCCTCGACATTCCGCCCAACTGCATCTACTCGTTCTTCGGGCCGGCCAACAGCGGCACGACCACGATCCTGCGCGCCCTGAACCGTCTGGGCGACCTGGTTCCCGACACCCGGGTGGAAGGCTCGATCCTGCTGGACGGCCAGGATATCCATGCCCTCGACGTCAGCGTGACTGACCTGCGGCGGCGCGTCGGCATGGTTTTCGAGGAGCCCCTGCCGCTGCCGATGTCGATCTTCGACAACATTGCCTACGGACCGCGCATGCGCGGAATCCGGAATATGTCGGTCCTGGCCGAGAAGGTCGAGAGCGCGCTGAAGCTGGCGGTTCTCTGGGATGAGGTCAAGGACCGGCTGCGCTCGCCGGCCCTGCGCCTGTCCGGCGGCCAGCAGCAGCGACTCTGCATCGCCCGCATCCTGGCCCTCGAGCCCGAAGTCATCATGCTCGACCGCCCCACGGCCGCGCTGGATCCAGTCTCGACCGACAAGATCGAAAGCTCGCTGCTCCAGCTCAAGGAGCGGTTCACGATCATCCTCGTGCCCCACAACAACCAGCAGGCGGCCCGGATCTCCGACTACGCAGCCTTCCTGCTGACGGGCGAGCTGATCGAACACGGCCCCACCGGCACGATCTTCGGCAACCCCCTCGACAAGCGCACCAGCGACTACGTCACCGGAAGGTTTGGATAAGTGGTGGGGCGGCCAGGGTGTCAGGCTCCTTTTGGGAAAAATCTTTTGGCAAAGCCTGCGGCCTTAGAGCCGCAGGCTTTTTCAGGCGTGTCGCGAGAATTTTCCCAAAAGGTGCCTGGCACCGTTTGGGAAAAAGGTGGAAAATTCAGGGCTTGTGGGTCTTGCCCTTGAGCGCCAGGTCGGAGAGGGTGTTGACGGGGCAGACCGTGCACCAGGAGCGCGGCTGGTAGATCCAGCCGATGGCCAGGCCAAGCACGGTTGTCGTCAGCATCATCGAATAGAGGCGGAACGAGAGATGGACGGCCCAGGCCGGGAATCCGCCAAGGTCCAGCAGCTGCGGTATCTGCCAGGGCAGGCGGAAGGCGATCAGGAAGCGGATCTGCTCCATCGGCGGGATCCGGCCGCGGAAGACCATGATCGTCGACATCGCCAGGACAAACAGGTTGAGCAGGAAGTATGCCAGCATGAGCCACTTGGCGCCGCCGCGGACCATCCATTCCGGCGTCCGCCGGCCGGTCAGGGAGCGGCCACGGAGCAGCTGCGTATAGAGGCTGGCCCGCGGGCACCAGCCCTGGCACCAGGTCTTCCGGCGGTTCCTGAGGAGCAGGGCGAACGGGAGGGCCAGGCAGGCCAGGCCCAGCCAGGCGAAGATCATGTTGAAGAAGCCGAGTATGAAAAAGCCGATCGTGATGAGGTAAAG
>CAYOHO010000047.1:0-9540 GCA_964403755.1 uncultured Oscillospiraceae bacterium | reverse complement strand
GATGCCGCTGCCGCCCTGCAGCTCCTGGCGCAGGGACACGATACCGTCAGTGCGGCTGAAGACAGCTCGTCTTTCGAGGTCGACTCCCTTGATCTGTCCAGCCTCAGCCGCGGACAGGACCTGTCCGCCCTCGAGCTGGACCCGTCGGACCTGAATTCGGCTGATCCGGATGCCAATCCTTCGCTGGCAGATGCCAGCGCGGTCGAGGCAGATCCGGCCGCTGTACCGGATGCCGCCGCGAGCGGGGCAAGCCCGGCGGCCGCCCAGCCGACGTCGCAGCCAACGCCCAAGCCGACCCCGAAGCCGACAGCTGCAAAGCCGGCCGTTTCCAGCGCGACGGTCAGCCGCCAGCAGGCCATCGCCAACCTGGCCCGTTCGTTCCTCGGCGTGCGTTATGTCCATGGCGGCATGTCGCCGTCTGGATTCGACTGCTCGGGCCTGACGGCCTATGTCTACCAGCGCGTGGCCGGCATTTCTCTGCCGCATTCAGCCCTCAGCCAGTCCCATCTGGGGCAGGCGGTCTCGCGCGCCAGCATCAGGGTCGGCGACATCATCTGCTTTGACTGGGATTCGCCGCATGGCCAGACCGACCACGTCGGCATCTATATCGGCGGCGGTCAGTACGTGCATGCCGCCCATTCGCGCGGACGTGTCGTGCTTTCCACGCTCAAGGGCTCCGATCCGGTCCTGACGATCCGCCGCTTCATCAGCTGAACCGGAACAGAAACCGAACAACAGACAAGAATGGCCGGCTTGCTGAATGCGAGCCGGCCATTCTCTTTTCTCTTGATGCGGCGTCAGCCGAGCTTGCTGTCGATCAGGGTGATGTTTGCGGCCACGGCAGCGCTGCCGGTGTCGGCACCCTGCTGCCATGGCCTGGACAGGTCGACGGCACCCGGGAACCAGCGGGCCTTCAGGATGATCTCGGGCCGGTACTCGTAGTGCATGATGTCGAAGTGATTCCACTTGCCGCCCCAGATGAAGCCGTTGTCCTCCAGACAGCGGGTCAGCTCGGCCGGGTAACCAGCCAGGCGCGCCGCACCGGCCTTGGCCGTGGCATTGATCCAGTAGTCGTCCGCATTCGCATGCAGGTCGATGGCGATGCCATAGCCATGGGCGCTGAGCAGGGTCGTGCCGGCAATGTTGCGGCTGTTCCAGGTTCCGCTGCTTGGATAGGCATAGGTTCCGACAGCCGGCTGGGCAGCGACCAGGTCGGCCACGCGCCTGGCAGCGGTGCCCAGGCTGGCGGCGCCTCCGGCTGCCGAGCTGAAGAGCAGGTTCTGGGTGCCGAAGGGGACACGGATCAGCTTGGCATAGCGTGCCGATTCGCTGGAGCCGTAGAGCGCGTTGAACAGGGGATAGCAGCGGAAACGGCCCGGATCAAAATTGGCCGGCATCAGGGTGGTGACTGTCCGCAGCGGATAGATCTGCTCGAGCGAGTCCTGCAGGTCGGCCGAACTTTGCCGCTCGGCGTAGGTCTTGACCTTGCGGTCATCATAAAGCAGGCGGCCGCCGGCCCTGGTGACCAGCCAGACCTGGCTGTCGCGGGCTTCGATGCCGGAGAACAGGTCCGGATAGGCCGTCAGCAGGACGAGAAGGTCCCGCTTCATCATCGCCCGGTATTCCGGTGTGACCGGGGTCAGAGCCGCGGATGATGTCGTTGCGGCTGCCGTGGGCTTGGGTGTGGGGCTGGCGGCAGGCTTGCCTGTGGGCGCCGGCGTGGGGCTGGCCGATGGCCGCGCCGTGGTGGCGGACGGCGTCGGCGAGGCGGTGGGCTGGCTGATGCCGGACGTCGTGCTGGCGGTCGATGCTGTGCTGACGGTGGGTTCCGGACCGCGGCTGAAAGTCGTCGTGGGACCGCTGCAGGCTGCAAGCGGCAAGGCGACGATCATGCAGGCGGTGATGACAAGGGCAGGGAAGGCCGGGGCGAGACGGTTCTGGTGCATGGAGGTGCTCCTGCTGAAACGGCGTGGCCGGGCGGGTCATGACCGGCTGGATCCTTCGCGACGGTCCGGGCGCCAGGGCTGGGTGGCTGCAAATCAGGCTTGAGCCGGGCTGAACCCGACAGCACCATCATAAAGGGAATCCGGACCTGCGTCAAAGCGGAGCCCTGTGCGGCAGAACCAGTGGATGCTGGTTCCCCGGGCCGGCATCCGCGTGTCGCGAGGACGCCGGACATGCGCGCGCAGCAGATGAAATCGGTACTGCGGAACCCGGATCCTCTGCTATAATGGTCCTGCTGCGCTTGCACCGCCCGATGGCCGGAATCATGGCCGGTCGCATGGCCGGAAGCATGGCCGGAAGCGAAGAAAGGCATTCACGCGTGAAAAAGGAATTTGACCTGGAGCTTCTGGCTGACCTGGAAGATCGGCCGGAAAGCGAAATCCAGCAGGAGATCCTGCGCACCATTCGGGCGCTCGACGGCATTGCCGGAGCGACCCGCCTATATTCCGTGGCCGGTCCGAAGACCGTGCGGACCATCCAGCGGAGCGCCATGCGCTCGCTTCAGCCCATGTCCCAGGGCGAGTTTGTTCTCATCGGGGAGGAAAGCCCGCAGTAATGCGCCGCGGCTCCAGCCGCGTCAAGGCTGGCTGCGCCGCTTGTAGTGGAGAATGCAGATGCCGTCCTCAATCGAATAGGCGGTGAGCCGCAGCTGGATCAAGGGATTCCTTTCCAGGAAAAGCGCCTGGCCCGCCCCGAGAATGATCGGGACGATCCCGATGATGTATTCATCGATCAGGTCCTGCTGGAGAAATGGCTTGAGCAGGATGCTGCCGCCGAAAAGGTAGATGTCGCGTCCGTCCCGTTCGCGTTCCGTCAGGACGGCCGCGACAATGTCGTCGCTGAAGAAGCGGACATTGTGATGGTCACTTGCTTCCCGGCTGGTTGCCACCCAGACCTGCTTGTCGTCAAAGTCGCTGCCCAGTCCCTGGTCATAGGAATGACGGCCCATCACAACCGTATCCACCCGTTCCAGGAAGCGCTTGAAGTCCCATTTCTCACCGGTATCGAGTCGGCTGTCGCCGCCGCCCGCAATCCAGTCGAAACCGCCATTTTCATCCGCAATGAAACCGTCCAGGCTCATCGCCATGGTCAGGACAATCTTCCGCGCCAATTGAGCACCTCCGTCCGCTGCGTCCTATCCGATTGATTCGCGCCTGCCTCAAGGCCATTATAGAATACGCCCGCGATTTGATTGTGAATGGCGGATCAACTTTATTGAAACGCTTTCATGAACGGTCTGGATGCTGAAAAGCCGGCCGGCAGCCCTTGGCTGCCTGACCGGCCTTATCTGGAGGGAAACGACGAATGGCGAACGGAAACCGGAAGCGTCAGCGCTCGATCGGCCCGCGCCAGTTGCTGATCCCACCGATGTTGGTCACATCCTCGTAACCGTTGCGGGCCATCCAGTCGACCACCTGGCTGCTGCGCCCGCCGCTCAGGCAATAGACGAAGACGCGCCCCTTCTTGTCAGGCACCTTCTGGGCCAGGGTGGCCGGCAATAGGTGCAGGGGCACGTTGATGCTGCCCTTGATATGGCCTTCACGGTATTCATCGGTGCCCCGGACATCGACCAGGACAATGCGCTTGTCCTTCTCGAGCTTAGCCTGGGCATCCTTCATGGACATGGACTGGGTCTTGCTGCCAAACATACCAAACATATGGTTCCTCCTTGCGCAGGGTCTGCCTGCTTCTGATTCCTGACGGCACACAATGGTGCAGGGACGGTCGGCCGGCGGTCGCGGCCGCCTCCCGGATGTTCCTGTGCCATCATACACGTCCGCAGGGTGCCTGATCCGTGATGAAGTCACGGACCGAAAAAAGGCAATCCGGCTCGATTCGTGCTAGACTGGCACTGGCTGAATGTGACAGCCAGGAGGTATGCACATGAACGTCCTGTTCCATATCGACCATCTCGCGCTCTGGTCCATGGTGGCCGCGAATGCCCGCAACATGCTTGCCTATGGTGAAGGCGAGAGCCTCATCTTCCAGATCGAGATTGTGGCCAATGGCGATGCCGTCCGGCAGCTGCGCTGCGATCTCGAGCCTGCGGACGAGCTTGCCGGCCAACTGCGCCAGCTGAGCGAGCGAGGCGTCAGGATTGTTGCCTGTGCCAATTCCCTTTCGAATAACGGCATTCATGAGGAGGCCCTGCTCTCCTTCGTCGATATTGTGCCGTCAGGCGTGGTCGAGATCGCGATGCGCCAGCATAACGGCTTTGCCTATATCAAGCCCTAGCGGCTGAGCTGGAAATTCTGCCGGCCCACGGAAAATTATTGGTATGACCAATGCAATCATGATATATTGGTTCAGGCATCACAGTTGAATCAGCACATATCGAGGTTTTATTCATGGAAGCAGTTCTGGATTCGACGCTATACGATGCCTGCGATGACTTCATCCGGCGATGCAAGGAGGCCATCCGCAACAAGGATGTATGGGCGGCCCAGCGGATCCGGAACGAGGCCTCCGCCCTGTTCCAGGGAGTGATCCCCGGCTGGTACGGAGGTCTGATGGGCCAGTTCACCGGGTTCTATCTCGATGATGTCGAGATGATCCTGGGCAAGCTCAGCATTTTCAAGGCCAACCGGACATTGCCGTCACCCCGGGACTACATTCGCCTGACAAGCATTGTGGAGAGAGTCATGACCACACACGAGCTGTTCGAGAACGCCATTTCGGAGATGAAATCCGGACCCTGTGCCCGGGAGCCCGACCTCGAGGCCATTCTTGTGCGAGTCCGCGAATTCCAGGAGATTGCCGAAAGCCCGCTCAGCTTCAGCGAGCGCTGGGAACAGGTCAAGCCGTTCCTGCACTGGCTGACCACGCTGGAGGCGCCGGTGGCCGAACAGCTGCTGCCGCTGATCATCCGCGGCGTGCGCTAGTCTGCCGGCACGGGTATCGGGCATGGATAAGGCACTTTTCTGGGACTTTCATGGAACGCTGATCTATCCGGACAAGGTCTGGAGCAAGAGCATCCACCGGGCCATCCTCAGCCTGTGGCCCGACCGTCCGCTCACGCTCGAGCAGGTTTCGGCCTGCCAGGGCCGGGGCATCTTCCCCTGGGACCATCCGGAACGCGACTATCGCCATCTTATGGAACCGGCAGCCTGGTGGGCGTTCATGGGCGAAAAGTTCTACGGCATCTGCCGCTGCTGCGGCCTCGATGACGCCGAGACCCGACAGACTGTCCCGCTCATCCGCGGACTCATCCTCGAGGCTGGCAACTTCCGGCTGTACGAGGATGCCGTGCCGACACTCGCCCGCCTGAGGTCAGACGGCTGGCGCCACTACATCCTCTCGAACAACTTCCCCGAGCTGCCGTGGCTCTGCGGGGCCCTTGGCATCGGCGACTGGTTTGACGACATCATCGTCTCGGCCCTGGTCGGCTACGAGAAGCCGCGGCTCGAGATCTTCGAGCTCGCCCGCCGGCGTGCCGGGGGACCGGACCGCTGTGTCATGATCGGCGACAACCTGCTGGCCGACATCGGCGGCGCCCGGGAAGCCGGCATGGACAGCGTGCTGGTGCATCCGCGCGAGCTGCGTGAGAACGCATTCGCCCAGTTCCAGACACTGGTCCCGACCCATGTCTGCCGCAGCCTGGCCGAACTGCCCGATCTGCTGGCCGGAGTCCGGCCGGCTGCCGGACAGGCTTAGCCCGCCAGCCCGACCATAGGATCAGACTGCAGCAACGGCGCAAGCATCGCACAGAAGAGACGGCATCGGATAGAAGCGATCGCATCACACAGAAGAGACAGCATCGGACAACGCAGGAAAGCGCAGGACTGCGCAGGACAGCGGAAGGCGAGGACCGCACCATGGACGAGAGCCGCCGGAACGACGAACGGAAGCCTGTTTCAGAAGCCAGCCTGACCGGCGGAAATCCGGTCAGCGAACGCATCGGCGCCTGGCTGGCGCAATATGTCCGCACCTTTGCTTTCAGCGGTTCCGTTGCGGTCATGCAGAATGGAACACGCCTGTATAGCGGCGCCTTTGGCTGCGCCAGCATCGAGCACCAGGTGGCGAACACGTCCGAGACGCGCTACCGCATCTGGTCGGTGACCAAGCAGTTCACGGCAGCCGCGGTCCTGCTGCTTGAAGAGCGCGGTCTGCTGCGGGTCGATGACCCGCTGCGCGACCATTTCCCGGAATGGGAAAACCTGGACGGCCGGATCACCATTCACCAGCTGCTGAACCATACGTCCGGCCTGCGCAACTACTCCAGCCTGCCCGACTCCCGGCACACCTTCCAGCGCCTGCACCACAGCCCCGGAGAGCTCGTCCACCTGTTCACAGGCTGGCCGCTCGAATTCGAGCCCGGCAGCCGCTTCCGCTACAGCAATACCGGCTACTACCTGCTCGGCCTGCTGGTCGAGCGCCTGTCCGGGCAGCGCTATGGGGCGTTCCTCGAGGAGAACATCTTCCGGCCGCTGGGCCTGCATGGAACCGGCCTGGACGACGGCCGGCACATCATCTCGCACCTGGCCACCGGCTATCACCTGGACGGATACGGGCTCGTGCCCTGCGGCTATGTCGACATGGCGCTGATGGCATCATCCGGCGGCCTCTATTCCACCGTGGGCGACCTGCTGCGCTGGAGCCAGGCGCTCGACACGGGGCGGATGCTGAGCCAGGGGTCGCTGGCCAGGATGCAGCAGCCGGGGCTGGGCCAGTATGGCTATGGTGTCGCCATCGATATGGCCGGCGGTCGGCGTCTGGTCCGGCATGGCGGCGGCTGTGAAGGCTTCCTGAGTGAACTGCATCGCCATGTCGACGAAGGCCTGGCCGTCGCCGTGCTGAGCAACTACGGCTTTACGGCAGTTGACCGGATCTGCCGCAGTGTCGCGGCAATCGCCCGGGGCGAACGGGTCGGGACGGTCCAGCGGCCGCTGGCCTATCCACTGCCGGAGAACCTGCTGTCAGCCTATCTTGGACAATATGGCACGGCTGCCGGAGCCCGCGTCGAGCTGCGCCGGCCGTCAGCCATCCAGACAGCCGGCCGGGCGCCGATCGGCCGCACCCAGCTGGAGATCGTCCTCGATGGCGATTGCCGGCTGCCGGTCTATCCGTCGGGTGAGACCGAATTCCACCATGCCTGGATCGACGAATCGTATGAGATAGGCCGTGACGAGGCCGGCCGTCTGACCCTCTGGGGCCTTCCGCGCTGCGAAGGCGGCTGAAGCGAGGCCGGCGGACGGACACGAAATTGCCGGCTGAAGACGGCATGCTTCTTCAGCCGGCGGCCGGTTCCGGGGAAATAGCACGAGGCTTGCACCCGCTAGGGGTGAAAGGAAGAGAGGCAAACATATGGTCAAACTGCTGCACTATCCCGAAGACGAGGCCATTCTCCGCAAGATCTGCTCGATGACCGACTACACCAAGGCACTGAACCCGAACTGCACCTCCAGGGATGTCATCGAAGCCTGTGACGTGGTGCGCCGCTATGGCTTCGCATCGGTCTGCGTCTACCCGACCTGGGCCAGGCTGGCGGCCGAGCAGCTCAAGGGCAGCGGCCGCGCCGTGCTCATTCCGGTTGGCTACCCCCATGGCTCCACCTCGATCGAGGCCAAGACCGCCGAGACCCGGCAGGCCCTGCTGGATGGCGCTACGGAAATCGACATGGTGATCAACCTGGCACGCTTCTTCGACGGCGACGATGACTACGTGCAGCGTGACATCGCCTCGGTTGTCCGCACCGCGGCCGAATTCGGCGTCTTTGTCAAGGCCATCATCGAAGTCGGCTACCTGAGCGACGACCAGATCCGGCGCATCGTCGACATCGCCATCGCGGCCGGTGTCCGCTTCATCAAGACATCGACCGGGTTCGGCCCCGGCCGCGCGACCATGCATAATGTCGCGCTGATCGCGGATGCGGTTGCCGGCCGCTGCGAGGTCAAGGCAACCGGTGATGTCGCCAGCCTCGAGGACCAGCTCGCCTATATCGAGCTTGGCGCGACCCGGGTTGCCGGCCGTGGCCATATCCTTGACCAGCTGCGCCGCATCGGCATGGACCTCTAGGCAACGGCCTGGACCTCCAGGCACCGGCGGCTGCAGCCTACGGGCGCCCGGTTCCGGAAGCGGGCAGGCCGGTCCGGTTTGTGGTATAATCTCGGCGATTGCCCGGACCGGCGCCGCCCAGCGGTTCGGCTGGGACCACAGACCCGACCTGCCGCCGCCCTGCTGCCCTGAGGCTGACATGGCGGACCGCCAGCCAGACCAGGAGCAAAGCCTTGCAGAACCCACTCAAGAAAAAGGACCTTTGGCCGCTCATTGTTGGAACGATCGCCGCAATCGGCATCATTGGATCCAATTCAACCGGCGGCATCACGAAGACAACCCGCGAGCCGGAGCCCACGCCGGCCGCGAGCGCCACGGCCGCAGCAACGGCGCAGCCCTCCGTGTCCGCCGTCCTGCCCTCCGGATCAGCCAGCCAGACTTCCGGATCAGCCGGCCAGCCGACAACGGCTGCTTCCAGCGACCAGGCGATCCGCCTGGTCGAGGCGCCTTCGTCCGTGAAGGCCGGTGACGCTGCTGCCGTCAGCATTATCGGCCAGCCTGGCGTCAGCTACGACATTGCGGTGTCATTCGGCGGCAGCACCGGCGGGGTCAGCGGCATGGAGCGCAAGCAGGCCGACGCGGAAGGCCGCGTGACCTGGCAGTGGCGCGTGCCAGCCCTCTCGGGCAAGGGAACCTACACCCTCCTCATCACGGGCGGCGGCCAGGAGATCAAGTCGAATTTCACGGTGAACTGAACACATAGACTGAGCCAGGGAACCTGTCGCCCGGCGTCTTCTGCGTGGCTCACGCCCGTCAGGCGCGTCCGGTGTTCTTGTAGCGCTCAGCGAAGAACTCGGCGAAGCTGGCTTCGAGCCGGCGGATGCGCCCGTCCTCAAACAGCAGGACCTTGTCGCAGACCTGCTCGAGCAGCCGGGCATCATGCGAGGCGATCAGCAGCGTGCCGCCAAAGTCAGCCAGCGTCTGCTCCAGCCGCTCACGGGCATGCAGATCGAGGTAGTTGGTCGGCTCGTCGAGAACCAGGAGGTCGTGGCGGAAGAGGATCAGTTCGATCAGCTTGATCTTCATCTGCTCGCCGGGACTGAATGTTCCGCAAGGCTGCTCCAGCTGGGCGCGGCCAAGCCCCAGGTTGGCCAGCAGGGCCCGGTCCTGGGCATCGAGCCGGCCGAGGCGGTCGATCAGGTGGTCCAGCAGGCGCCGGCTGGCCGGCAATGGCTCCAGTATCTGGGCCATATAGCCGACCGAGGCGCCGGGGCTCAGCCAGAGGCTTCCGGAGTCAGGCAGCTGCTGGCCCAGCAGCATGTGGATGAGCGTGGTCTTGCCGCTGCCGTTCGGCCCGAACAGGGCGGCCTTTTCACCGCGGCGCAGCTGGAAGTCGCTGTCTGCAAACAGCGGGCGGCCGTCAAAGGCCTTGGCCAGGGCGGTCGCCTCAATGACGCGCCGGCCATGGCGGCCATCCGCCGGCAGGTCGAACCGGACCGCCTTCTCGGCGACTGGCCGCTGTTCTCCGCTGCGTACCAGACG
>CAYOHO010000046.1:0-9632 GCA_964403755.1 uncultured Oscillospiraceae bacterium | reverse complement strand
GTCGCCTGCAGCAGCGGTCATGCCGCCCGCTGCGGGGCTGGCAGGGTGTCGCCTGGCAGGCGCTCAGCCGAAGCGGGCGAAGGCGCGCACGGGGCTGGCTTCACTGCCGGGGATCAGCAGCGGAACGGCGAAGAACTCGAACGCCCGTCCCCCGGCAGCGGCTGCGGCCAGCTTGTCCAGGCCGGCCAGTCCCTCGACAATGGCGATGCCGGACGCGAGCAGGGTGCGGTGCATGTCACCGGTGGCTTCACCGGCTTCCGCGACCGTCGGCAGGTCCAGTGCCAGAAGCCGGATGCCCAGGCGGGCCAGGTTCGCGCCGCTGCCCGGGCGGAAGGCAGGGCAGTCGGAGAGGTCAGCGCCCGGCTGCGGCTGCCATCCGGTCCGGATGAGCAGGCATTCGCCGGGACGGACATCGGCGGCCGTGAGGGCCGTCGCATCTATGCAGCCGTCCGCTGCCGGTGGCAGATCCGCCAGCCGGGCCGGACCGCAGAAGCGGTCGAGAGCGATCTGTTCCAGCGTAGCGCCGGCCGGCAGAAAATGGCGCGGCGCATCGACATGGGTGCCGGAATGGCAGCCGAGGCTGATGCGGGTCAGCTGCCAGGCAGCCTCCGGGAAACGGCTGACGGTCTCCACGGAGACCGGCGGGTCGCCGGGATAGACCGGCATTCCGTCCAGCAGCGGCCGGGACAGGTCGATCAGCCAGGCACGGGTGTCCGGAAGGGTGCGATCCGCTTCCGGCAACGGGCGATCCCTTCCAGGAAGCGGATTTTTCCATTCCGGCTGGGGGCAATCCTTTCCAGGCAAGGCAGGCTCCTTCTCGGGCATCAGGCGCTCCTTTCCGGGTGGCTCCATTCACGTCCCGGGGCAGTCCGGACGTGGAAACCGACAGTCAACATGATACAATATTCGCAGAAGCGAAGGCCCGGTGCAATTGCCCGGTCCTTGCACCGAAGGAGCGTGAAGAACATGACCCAGCCACGCCGCATTCTTGTCATCGGCAGCAGCATTGCCGGCATCAGTGCTGCCGAATCTGCCCGCCAGCAGGACCCGGAAGCCGAGATCACCATCGTTTCGCAGGATGAATACGCCCCCTACTATCGCCTGCGTCTCTGCGAGGTGCTTGACAATCCGGCCGTTGCCGAATCGCTTTATCTTCACCCCGACGCCTGGTACGAAGAGCGCCGCCTCCGTCTGCTGCTCGGCCGCCGCGCAGTGCAGGCCGATCCGGCAGCCCACACGGTCAGTCTGGCTGACGGCGAGGTGCTTTCCTATGACGCCCTCATCCTGACCACCGGCAGCCAGAGCTTTGTGCCGCCGATCACGGGCGTCCACCGGCCCGGCGTCTACACGCTGTGGACCATGGCCAGCGCCCTGCAGATCGAGCAGGCGCTGCGCACCGCCCGCAAGGCAGTCGTCATCGGCGGCGGCCTGCTCGGGCTCGAGGCAGCCTACCACATCCGCCGCAAGGGCATTCCGACAACGATCATCGAGAAGCTCCCGCGCCTGCTGGCCAACCAGCTGGACGAGAATGGCTCGGCCATCTTCGAGGGCCGTGTCCGCAACCTGGACGTCAACGTGCTCTGCTCGGCCGACATCGTGTCCATTGACGGTGCCGATGGCGGCGAGGCCTCGCCGGCCGCCAGCGTCCGCCTCGCCGATGGAACCGTGATTGAAGCCGATTTCGTGATCGTCAGCATCGGCGTGCGCGCCGATGTCGAGCTGGCCCGGTCAGCCGGACTGACCATCAGCCGCCGCATTGTCACCGATGAAGGCATGCGCACCTCCAGTCCCGACATCTATGCCGCCGGCGATGCCGCCGAGCCGCTCGAATACTGGTTCGGCCTCTGGTCGGTCTCGCGCGGCCAGGGCCAGGTCGCCGGCATCAATGCCGCCGGCGGCGCAGCCACGTTCGACCGCACGGTTCCGCCCTACCTGATCAGCACGATGGACACCAAGGTTGCCGTGCAGGGCGACAAGGGCGCCGCCGAGCCGCAGTATGAGCTTGATGTGCTGATGGACGCCAACAGCGGCAACTACCGCAAGCTGATCTACCGTGAAGGCGTCTTCCGCGGCTTCATGCTGGTCGGCGACACGCGCGACTTTGTCCGCCTGCAGAAGGAGCTCGGCAAGCATGTTCCAAAGCAGGGCCAGGCGCCGCAGGGCTGACCGGTTCTCCTGACACATACAGCCGGCCGGCTGCTGCCACGCGCAGCGGCCGGCCTTTTTTGCGTGGGCGGCAGGTGCGGCGGCAGATCCGGTCTGCTGGCCGGGCCGGTCAAGCTGGCCGGGCTGGCCGGGCTGGCCGGTGCCGGCGGCCGGATGCAATGGCTTCAGCTGGCCTTGGCGGCCCGGTTCTCCCCGATGGTATGCCTCAGCTGGCCTTGGCGGCCCGGTTCTCCTCGATGGTTCGGAATAGATTGCGCAGCAGCTCGGGCGTGCGCCTGCGGTCGCGGGCAGCGGCTCGGTAGGTGACATAGGGCTTGGCGCCGGCGCTGAAGAGCAGCATGCCCTTGTAGGCCGGAAGCGCCAGGATGTCGGCGAGCACCGCCATGTCGGGCGTGACGCCCTCGGCATAGGCGAGGCGCACATGGCCCTCGTGCTCGCTGACGCGGCCGAAGCCGTTCCTCTCGGCAGCGGCCCGGACGTAGGCGATGTCGGCCAGCGTGATCGCGCGGTCCGGCAGCTCGCCATAGCGGTCCATGAGCTCGTCGAGCACGTCGGTGTAGTCGCGGTAGCTGCCGATGCCGGCAATTCGGCGGTAGAAGTCCATGCGCTGGCCCTCGTCGGGAATGTAGGCCGGCGAGAGGAAGGCATCGACCGGCAGGTCGACGGTGGCCGTGACCTTGACCGCCTGCGGCTCGCCCTTCATCTCGCGGATCGTCTCCTCGAGCATGCGCGTGTACAGGTCGTAGCCGATCGCATCCAGGTGGCCGTGCTGCTCGGCGCCCAGCAGGTTGCCGGCGCCGCGCACCTCGAGGTCGCGCATCGCGATCTTGAAGCCGGAGCCAAGCTCGGTGAAGTCGCGGATGGCGGCAAGGCGCTTCTCCGCGACCTCGGAAAGGATCTTGTCGCGCCGGTAGGTGATGTAGGCGAAGGCCTGGCGGTCTGAGCGCCCCACGCGGCCGCGCAGCTGGTAGAGCTGGGCCAGGCCGAGCCGGTCGGCCTCCTCGACGATGATCGTGTTGACGTTCGGCATGTCGATGCCGGACTCGATGATCGTCGTGCAGACCAGCACATCGGCCTCGCCCTCGATGAAGGCCGTGATGATCTCCTCGAGCCGGCGCTCGCTCATCTTGCCGTGGGCATGGAGGATGCGGGCTCCCGGCAGCATCATCTCGAGCTGGCGGGCCTTGTCGATGATCCGGCGCGTGTCGTTGTAGAGGTAGAACACCTGGCCGTTGCGCGTCAGCTCGCGCAGGATGGCCTCGGCAATGACCTCCTGGTCGTACTCCATGACGTAGGTCTGGACCGGCCGGCGGTCGTGCGGCGGCTCCTCGAGCACGCTGATGTCGCGGATGCCGGAAAGCGACATGTGCAGGGTGCGCGGGATCGGCGTCGCGGTCAGCGTCAGCACGTCGACGTTCGGCGAGACCGACTTGATCAGCTCCTTGTGGTCGACGCCGAAGCGCTGCTCCTCATCCACGACCAGGAGACCGATGTTCTTGAAATGGACATCCTGCGACAGCAGGCGGTGGGTGCCGACAGCGATGTCGACCCGGCCGGTGGTCAGGCCGCGCACCGTGTTCTTCTGCATCGCCTCGCTGGCGAAGCGGCTGAGCAGGCCGATATTGACCGGAAAGCCCTCAAGCCGCTTCTTCAGGTTCTCGAAATGCTGCTGGGCCAGAACGGTCGTCGGCGACAGCAGCGCCGCCTGGCGCCCGTCCATGACGCACTTGAACATGGCGCGGAAGGCGACCTCGGTCTTGCCGAAGCCGACATCGCCGCAGAGCAGGCGGTCCATGACCTTGTCCGACTCCATGTCGGCCTTGATCTCGGCGATGCTGCGCAGCTGGTCCTCGGTCTCGTCATAGGGGAAGCGTTCCTCGAACTCCTGCTGCCAGATGGTGTCGGGGGCGAAGGTGTGGCCCTTCACCGCGGCGCGCTCGGCATAGAGGCGAACCAGGTCGGTCGCCAGCTTGCGGATCGATTCGCGCGCCCGCTCCTTCATGCGGGTCCACTCCTGCCCGCCCAGCTTCGACAGCTTCGGCTCCTTGCCCTCCGAGCCGACGTACTTCTGGATCTGGTCCAGGCTTTCCATCGGGATGTAGAGCGAGTCGCTGCCAGCGTAGCTGATCTTCAGGTAGTCGCGGCGGATGCCGTTGGTCTCGAGGTTGGCCAGGCCCTCGTAGCGGCCGATGCCGTGGGCCTCATGCACCACCAGCTCGCCCGGCACGAGGTCACTGAACAGGTCGATCTTGATGCCGGCATGCTGGCGCCGCCGGTGGGCGCGCTCGGTGCCAAAGAGGTCGTGGCTGCCGACGGCAAGCAGGCTGGCAGCGGGATACTC
The DNA here is from genome assembly GCA_964403755.1 of uncultured Oscillospiraceae bacterium. GTDB lineage: Bacteria > Bacillota > Clostridia > Saccharofermentanales > UBA5734 > JAXGXQ01. Next base: position 5,125 of record CAYOHO010000046.1, on the reverse strand, counting down.
GAAGCCACGCGGCAGCACGTCGCTGAAGATGGCGATGTCGGCGCCCTGGTCGAGCAGGTAGGCGCGCAGCCGCTCGCGCCGGCTGTCGGAGCCGGCGAAGGCGACGCTGGCCAGGCCGTCGCGGAGGCGCTGGCGCAGGACATCGGCCAGCTTCGCCTCCTGGCCGCGGAAGCTGTCGGCGGCACGGCCGTTGATCGTCAGCTCCATCGCGCCAGGCAGACCGTTGCCGGAAGCGGCGATCTGGCTCAGGGCCATGGTGCGCGGGTACTGGTCGACCAGCCGCCCGATGTCGTTCGTGCGCAGCTGCGACTGCGCGGTGAGCGGCAGGACATGGCCGTGCGTCAGCATCGTGCGCAGGCGCTCGTCGAAGTCGGCCGCGGCGGCGTCCAGGCGGTTGCGGAAGCGCAGCGGCTCTTCGATGAACAGAAGGTGGCGCCCGGGGTCGAGGTAGGACAGCAGCGACTGCGCCTCCGGCTCGACCAGCTCGAGGTAGCGGTCGATGCTCGGCACACTGACACCGCTGCCGACGCGTTCGGCGTCGCGCCGGGTCATGACGCGGATCGTCTCGGCGTATTCGCGCGTCTCCCCATTGGCCGCAGCCTGGCGCGCGGCCTCCTGACCGGCAAGTCGGATGCGGTCGGCCAGGCCGTCGCGCTCCTCGGCGGCGATCAGGATCTCGCGCGCCGGCGGAATGACGGCGCCGCTGCGCATGCCGATCGAGCGCTGCGAGTCAAGGTCGAAGTCCTTGACCGAGTCCAGCTCGACGTCAAAGAACGACAGGCGGATGCCGCTCTTGGCTGTGCTGTCGGCCGACGGCGGCACGATGTCGATGATGTCGCCGCGCTGGGCGAACTGGCCCGGCGCCTCGACCAGGCGCATGCGCTCGTAGCCGAGGCGAACGAGGCTGGCGCAGAGCTTTTCCGGATCGATCCGGTCGCCCCGGTTCAGGCGCAGCAGCCGCTCGCTGAAGCGGGCGCGCGGCGGCAGGCGCTGCAGGAGGGCCGAGGCCGTGACCACGATCACACCGGTGTCCGCGGTCAGGAGGTCGCAAAGCACGGCCAGGCGCTGCAGCTCGAGATCACGGCTGGCCGCGTCGGCATCGGTGAAATTCAGCTCGCGCGGGCGGAAGGCCAGGACTGGCGCATCGGTCAGTGTAGCCAGGTCGGCCACGCAGCTTCGGGCCCGCAGCTCGTCCGGCACGACCAGAACCGGCCGGCGGCCCGACTGGTCCGCCAGCGCCGCCACGAGATAGTTCTTCTGCGCGTCGCCGGGCCCGATGATATTGACCGACCGCCGCTCATGGCCCGAAACGTGCCGGAGCAGGCGCTCGTAGACCGGATCACGGTTCGCCGCCTGCAGCAGCTGCCGGCGCTCTTCCTGTGTCATCTAGCCACCTCCTGATGTCTCTCCCGAGCTAGGCCTGTGGGTTGAACCGGTTCATCGCCTTCATCACGCCATCGCGGATGCAGGCCTCGGCCGCCTCGGCCGCCCGGTCGAGCGCCTGGCCAACCTGGGGCAAGTCCGCATCCGGGACTGTGTGCAGCACGTAGCTGACGATGTCGAAATGCTCGGGCAGGGGGCCGATGCCGATGCGGATGCGCGGGAAGCGGTCGCTGCCGAGGCGGGACACGATCGAGCGCATGCCGTTGTGGGTGCCCGGGCCGCCAGCCTCGCGGATGCGGATCCGGCCGACCGGGATGTCGATATCGTCATAGAGGACCAGCATCCGCTCTGGCGGCACCTTGTAGAACCGGGCGGCCTCGGCGAGGCTGTCGCCCGAAAGGTTCATGTAGGTGGTCGGCTTGAGCAGCAGGACCGGCGTGCCTGCCACCTTGCCCAGGCCGCAGACGCCCTTGAAGCGCGCGCGGTCGACGGCGATGCCGAGCCGTGCGGCCAGCCGGTCGAGGGCCATGTAGCCCATGTTGTGGAAAGTGCCGGCATACTCGCGCCCCGGGTTGCCGAGGCCGGCGATGAGGATCAGCTCCTGGTCCATTATGGGTTCTTCCGGATCTCGCGCATCTCCCGCAGGCGGTTGCGCAGGATGACCCAGTTCTCCTTGTTGATCTGGCGCGCCCGGGCGATGCTGAGCGCAAATTCCGGCACGGTTTCGGTGATGGTCGAGCCGGCGGCCACATAGGAGTTGTCGAGGACCTCGACCGGCGCCACCAGAGTCGAGTTGGTGCCGATAAAGACATTGCTGCCGATGCGGGTGCGCTCCTTGACCTGGCCGTCATAGTTGGCGACGCTGCAGTTGGCGCCGAGATTGACGTTCTCGCCCACGTCGACATCACCGAGGTAGCCCTGGTGCACCATGTAGGTGCCGGCGCCAAGCGTGGCGTTCTTGAGCTCGGCGAAGTTGCCGATCTGGCAGCCGGCGCCGATGTGCGTCCCGAAGCGGATGTGCGCGAACGGGCCGATGCAGGCGTTGTCTTCGATACGGCAATCCTCGGCGACCGACTGCTCGATCCTGACCCCGTCACCGGCCTGGACGCCGCGCAGGTGCGTGTTCGGGCCGATGGTGCATTCGCGGCCGACACGGGTCCGGCCCTCGATGTAGCTCTGGGGATAGATGACCGTGTCCTGCCCGATCTCGGCGTCGCCGTCGATGAAGGTGCAGCCCGGGTCGAGAACCGTGACGCCATTGCGCATGTGACGCTCGACAATGCGCCGGTTGAGCACGGCCGAGGCCTGTGCCAGCTGGACGCGGTCGTTGACGCCCATGATCTCCTCGAAGTCGGTCTTGAAGGCGTGGACCGTATGGCCCTCGTGGATGAGGATCTCGATGGTATCGGTCAGGTAGTATTCCTGCTGCTGGTTGCGGGAGCCGATCTTGCCGAGCGCCGACAGCAGCAGCGGCGTATCGAAACAGTACATGCTGGCGTTGACCTCACGGATGGCCAGCTGCTCCGGCGTGGCATCGCGGTGCTCCACGATGGCGGTGACATGGCCTTCGGCATCGCGGACAACGCGTCCATAGCCGGTCGGGTCCGGCGCATCGGCGGTGATGACGATGGCCGCGCACCTCGACTGCCTGAATTCATCGAGCGCCCGGCGCAGGGTTGTGCCGCTGACCAGCGGCGCATCACCGCACAGGATGACGGTGCAGCCGTCCCGGCCTTCCAGGAAATGGGAGGCCTGCAGCACCGCATGTCCGGTTCCAAGCTGCTGCTCCTGCAGGACGAAGGCGACTTCCTCGCCCAGAACGGAACGGACCTCTTCCTGGCGATGGCCGACAATATAGACCTGGTCGTCGGCTCCGGCCTCGCAAAGAGCATCACGCACCCAGAGGACCAGCGGCCTGCCGGCGGCCTTGTGAACCACCTTGGCATGCCCGCTCTTCATGCGCTTGCCTTCACCAGCTGCCATAACCACAGCACAGATGTTCATGAATCAATACCTCCCACGGACCTTTGGGCGGCCAAAAGCGTCCGGATTTGCATCAAGTGCCAGAATCCAGCCGCCGCTCTGCCCATTTCCCCAATTATAGCAGATTGCCGCCTCACGCGGCACGCTGCCCGGCATACACCACCACACGCGCAGTCAGCACCCGGAAAGCGCCACCACACGCGCAGTCGGCACCCGGAAAGCGCCGGCAAACGCGCAGCCGGCGTCCACGGCCAGCTGGCGCATCGAGACCAGCTCGCACTTGTGAACCGGCTTCGTTGTGGAAAAGCATCATGCACAGGGTGTGGATAATGTGGATAAGTCTGTGCATAACCGAACGCAAGTGTTTCACGCGTAATCCAGCTGTAAAGAACCTGTAATTTTGGCGTTTCACGCTCGTGCGCCTGTCATTCAACTGTAAGGTCTTGTTCGGGGTCAAGCCTGCGGAGCTGGGCAAAACGGCTACTTTTCTGCGTCGTGGATTACATTTCCCCCACGCCAGAACAATCATTCCTGTGTGGGGAACCTGTGGAAAACCTTGCGAAAGCGCTGCCCGCTCCCTATGGCCTGTGGACAAACGGAAACAGCGCAGCCGCGATGAAGCATCTGCGCCGCCGAATGATCTGCCGCATATGGTGCCCGGGATCCAGGAAACGGGCGTCCATTTTCCGTGGCACGGAAACGAGCGTCTGCCAATATCAGGTGTGGAAACAGGCGTCTGCCATTAACGCACGTCCGCTATTTAGCGGGCGTCTGCCATTTAACGCGCGTCTGCTATTTATGGTACGGTTCGCCGGAACGGATGCGGAAGGCGCGGTAGCACTGCTCGAGCAGAACCAGACGTGTCATCTGGTGCGTGAAGGTCATGGGCGAGAGGCAAAGCCGTTCCTGGGCACGGGCCAGGACCGATGGGTGCAGGCCGTTGGAACCGCCGATCAGGAATACGGCCTCGCTGCCGCCTCGCTCCAGCCAGTCGGCCAGCTGCGCGGAAAAACGCACGGAATCGACCATGCGGCCCCCCAGGTCGAGCGCCACCACGGTCGCCTGCGGACGCACACGGGATAGGGCCTTGAGAATCTGATCGCCCTCCTCGGCCAGGACGCGATCCACCGGGAGCGTGTCAGGCAGGTCGGGAACCTCGATGAAGCGAACCGCTGCGTAGCGGGAAAGCCGCTTGCTGAACTCCGCGATGCCGTCGGCCAGCCATTTTTCGCGAACCTTGCCGGGACAGATGATCGTCAGCTGCACGGCTACAGGCTGACCGGGTCGCCCGGAGCCTGGCGCCGCGCGACCTGGATCTCAAGGTCGAGGCGCGGATCGATGCCGAGAGACGTCAGCCGGCGGGCCACCGTGTCATAGGCCAGAGCCGGATAGTTGTTCTCCTTGCTCAGGTGTGAGAGCACGAAGCGGCTGGTCCCGAGGCGGGCCAGGCTGGCAATGGCCGTGCCGCAGTCATCGTTGGAGAGGTGGCCATGGTCGCTGGCGATCCGGTTCTTGAGCGGGCGCGGGTATGGGCCGTGCTCGAGCATCATCGGGTCGTAGTTCGATTCGATGTACATGAGCGCACTGCCGGCCACGGCCGCCTGCAGCCGCTCGTTCATGCAGCCGACGTCGGTCATGACCGAGACGGCGCCGCGGGCGGTCTCGATGCGGTAGCCGACCGACTGCACAGCGTCATGCGGCGTACGGAAGCTGCGGAATTCCAGGTCGCCGAGCGCGACGGCCGTACCGGGGGCGATGA
>CAYOHO010000045.1:3278-9713 GCA_964403755.1 uncultured Oscillospiraceae bacterium | reverse complement strand
CGCTTCCCTGGGTGCTCACGCTTTACTGGATCGATGGACAGGACCAGGAGCATGCCTGTGAGGCGCTGGCCAGCGGCCTCTATCCGGCGCCGGCACCGCTGGGGACAGCCGCCGTCAGCCAGCGCTACCGCATCCGCGTACACCTGCCGGCTGATGCGCCGCTTGCGGACGAAGCGCGCACCGACCAGGTCCTCGTGACGGTTTCAGCCAGCCAGCTGGACCAGTAACCGATACCATGCCGGCGGCAGCCGCATCCGGAAAGGAGCCAGATTGGTCGTGAACCTGCATCGTCTTCTCGAAATCGGACCGTGTATCAAGCCGGTCACGGGGAACCGACTGTTGGCGCCCGCTAGCCGCTGGAATGGCCGCAGCACACAGCATTTTGCCGTCACACTGCTTGCCCTGCTGATCCTGTCGCTGTTCCTGGCACTGGCGGCGATCAGCCCGGTCGAGGCTCGCTACGTGCTGCAGCGCCAGACCGGCTTCACGATCCACGCACCAGCTGACGGTTCCTGAACCAGCCAGCCTGATGACCGGACGGGCTGAGGGCTGAAGAGCGGCCATGCCTCAAGACATGCGCAGCTGCTGGTAGGCCCGCTGGTAATGGCTGTCGACAGCAGCATCGAGCTCTTCGCGCATGATCCGCTGGTAATGCTCGAAGCCGGTCAGGAACTTCCGGCGCTCATGGCGCTTCAGGTACTGTTCCAGCAGGGCGCAGTGGCCTGCCTCTGAAAGAGGATTGATCTGGATCAGGTTCTTGAGCGTCTGCTCACCCAGACCTGGCTCGTTGTGGGACCAGCGGTAGTCGGCGATCCGGAGCAGCAGCTGCTCATGAGCCAGCTCCAGCTCTGTACGCAGGGCTTCTGCCCAGGGATAGTCTTCGAAGGCAAAGCCGGGGCCACGGTAAAGCCGAGCGATGGCTTCCGCCTGGCTGATTGACTCGGCTGTGAGGAGCAGCGGATGGCGGACAAAGCGGGCGAAATCGACCAGGTCGCAGACACCATCGGGCAGAAAAAGCCGATAGTGTTCGCGGATCGACGTCCCTGCGAGGATGCGGCTGTTCTGCTCGAGGAACCGGCGCAGCTTGTACAGGGTGACGTGCAGCAGGTTGACTGCGAGCTCGTCCGTTCGTTCGGGCATCAGCTGCGCCATCAGTTCGGCCCGGGGGACAGCCCGATCGAAATTCGTAATCAGGTAGGAAAGCAGCGCCCGGCTCAGCCGGGTCGGCAGGCGGATGGGCAATGCCGGCGGAAGCGGGCTGACCACCTCAAACTCGCCAAAGCAGCGCAGGGCGTAGCTGGACTGGATCGGCATCTCCCGGCTGCCGGCGTCCAGAAACAGACGGTCCAGGACCGGCTGGATCTGGCTGGCGCGGACAGGCTTGAGCGTGAAGGCCAGCGGGAAGCTCTGGCAGGCCGCAAAGGCCAGGGTGGCATCGGAAGAAATGAAGACCAGCTGCAGTCGCGGAAAGGCCTTGCGGATCCGCAGGGCCAGGGCTGTGCCATCCAACGGCTTGTCCTGGCCGTGGAAGCGGCTGTCCAGAAAGACCGCATCGGGGCGATAACGGCGCAGCAGCGGCCAGGCCGAGCCCGGCTCGGCGCAGCAGTGGATTTGCGCCATGCGGCCATCCTGGCGCAGAATCTGCTCCAGCGCCGAAAGTGAATCCAGATCCGAGTCGATCAGCAATGCGTTCATCATCACAACCTGCCGTTCGCGGGTGGTGAACTGACCTGAAGCCAATTAAGATGGCGCCATTATAGCATCTGCGGGAAATGACAAAATACGAAACATCCGAATATTGCGCGAATCAGGCAATACGTCAGATATAATGGAACCAGCGGCCGCCGGCGGCCCTCCGAAGCGATTCCGGCGCCACAGGCATCTGACCTGACTTGAGGTGACTGCATGAATCCACCGCTCCGTGTTGTCCATACCGCTGACCTGCACCTTGGTTCTGCCTTCCGGTCCTTTCCGGTTCTGGCCGGGCGCCTGCGCGAAGAGCAGCTTTCCCATCTGGCCCGTCTGGTCTCGTTCTGTGCCGAAAGGCAGGTGCACGTCCTGCTGATTGCCGGAGATCTCTTTGACACGCCGCTGCCGCCGGCCCGTCTGGCCGGCACGGTCGCCGAACTGTTCGCCTCGATTCCGGACACAGCCGTCTTCCTGGCCGCCGGCAACCATGACCCCGCCTTCATTGATTCGCCTTATCGTCTGCAGGCCTGGCCGGCCAATGTCCATTGCTTTACGGACACCTTCAGCAGCGTCGATCTGCCGGTATTGCCAGTCCGGGTCCATGGCGCCGGCTTCACGGCAACAGCGGCACCGGCGACCCTGCTGCCCCAGGCCGCCAGGCCGGCTGACCGGGAACGCCTCAACCTGCTCGTGCTTCATGGCGACCTGGTTACACCCGGTCAGGGCAGCGTCTACAATCCGGTCACTCTGGAGTGGCTGGACCGGCTGGGCATGGACTACACGGCCCTGGGCCATCGCCATGACGCCACGGACCTGCTGCCGGCCGGAGCAGGATTCGCCGCCTACAGCGGATGTCCCCTCGGCCGTGGCTTTGACGAGACCGGGATCCGAAGCATCCGCCTGATCGAGTTCAGCCAATCCGGGGGCAGCAGCGCCAGAGCAGCCTGGTCGTGCCGATCGTCAGCCGTCCCGCTGGGTGGCCGGATTTTCCTTGATACACCCGTTGACGTCAGCGGCTGCGCAACCCATGAGGCGATTGCCGACCGCATACTGGAGCAGTTGTCTGCTGCCGCGCCTGCCGATTGGGCAGACGCCATCCACCGCGTCCGCCTGCAGGGCGAGGCCGAAGACACGCTGGCTGTCTCCGTGGGCCTGATCCAGCAGATGCTCGGCCACCGCTGCTTTGCGATCGAAATCCTCGACGAGATGGCCCACCCGCTGGACATCGCTGCTCTGGCCGTCGAGGCGAGCCTGCGCGGCACCTTCGTCCGTCTGATGGCAGAACGGATTGCCGCCGCCAGAGCCAGTGGGCAGGACAGGGAGGCTGGCCTCGCCAGTCGTGCCCTGACCAGGGGGCTGGAGGCATTTGCCGGGGAGGTGCAGCTGCATGCGGATCCGTGAATTGCATATCGGCCGATTTGGCGGCCTGGCAGACCGGCATTTCGCACCCGAACCCGGCCTGTCCCTCGTGTTCGGCAGCAATGAGGCCGGCAAGAGCACCATCCTGGCGTTCATCCATGCCATGCTTTATGGTCTGACTGGCAGAGCGCGCGGCATCAGTGAAAACGAGCGCAAGCGACGCCTTCCCTGGGGCGAGGATCGCATGGGCGGATGGCTGGTTTTCGAGCACGCCGGCCGGGTCTATCGAATCGAGCGCACATTCGGCGCCGTCCGTCGGCAGGACCAGCGCACCCTTCGAGACGAGACCACTGGTGAGGCAATCCCCCTGCCGGGCGCCCGCGAGATCGGCGACTGGCTGTTCGGGGTGAGCGAAGCCGAATTTGACAATACCGTCTGCATCCGCCAGCTGGCCACAGCCGATGTCCAGGCCGACGATGAAACGCTGGCCAAGCTCGCCAACCTGGCGACAACCGGCGACGAGCGCATATCCGCTGACACGGTCGATGCCCGCCTGCGGAAGGCCATGACCGCCGCCCGTGCGGAAAAGGGCAGCGGCGGGCTGATCCCTGCCCTCACCGCCCGTCGCCAGGAACTGGCGCAGGAATGGCAGAATGTGCTTTCGCGTGAATCGGAACGGAGCGCCCGGATCCGCGCGTATCAGTCAGCTGCCCAGGCGCGCGATGCGCTCGCCCGGCTGCTTGCGGACGGGAAGTGTCTGCAGACAGCCTGCAGCGACCTGTACGCCGTCGAGGCGGCGAGCGAAGCAGCCGGCCGTCTGGCTGAGCTGCAGGAACTCGAGCGGCAGACCGCCGAACTGCATGGCAGCCTGCAGCTGGATGGACATCCGGCTGGCTGGACTGACCTGGCTGAACTGCGGGCCCGGCACAGCCGGCTGACCACCGGTCAGGCCCGGCAGGCCGAGATGCAGGCGCAGCAGGATGCGCAGCTGGCCCGGCTCGCCCGTCTTCAGGACAGCCTGTCGGCATATGCTGCCTTGAGCGGATCTGATACCGCAGCCAGTCTGGAATGCCTGGAGACGGTGGATCGTCTGGAAGCGGAACTGATCAGCCTGCGCCAGCGTCTGGTGACACTTGGCGAACTGCAGATCACCCAGTCCCGGCTGACCGGACAAAGCGACGAGGCGCGCCGGCGCTGCGAGGAAGCCCAGCGAGCCCTGGACGAATGGCAGGATGTGGCCGATGCGGAGCGGCAAGCGGCCGAAGAGGAAGTCGAACAGCGGCGTCTCGCTGTCTCGGTCTTGCCAGACCATATGGAACCAGCGCGCGGTCAGACCGGGACAGCCGGCCCCGGCACAGGGCGGCGCCACGTGAGCCTTCTCATCCCTGCCTGCGGCCTGCTGCTTCTGGTCACGGGGCTTGCAGCCGGGCTTCGCATCACACCGGTCGCACTGGTTCTCATGCCGGCGGGTGCAGTCCTGTTCGGCCTCTATGCCTGGCTCTCCCTGCACCGGACTGGCGGCAGCCGCACGGGCCCGAGCATGGATACCCAGGATGCGGCACTGCGAACGCAGCCGGTCCGAGCCGATGCTGAACTGGCAATCCGGCAGGCTTGGGAAGACAGCCGCACGCGTCTGGCTGCACTCCAACTGCGCCATAGCCAGCGGGATCAGCAGCTGACCGCCCGGCTGGCCGACTGTCACACGGCATGGGAAACAGCGGAAGCATTCAAGAACAGTCAGGCCGCAGACTGGCAAGCCATCCTGTCAGGACAGCTGGCGCCCGCCAGGACGTCAGCCGCGGTCGTCTGTCTTCCCGACGAACCTGCATCTGGCCGGCCGAACGATGCGGCCGCTCCTGATGCTGATCGGATCAGCAGCGAAACCAGTCAGGCAATTGCCACCCTGCTGTCTGCACAAGCCAGCCTGCAGGAACGGCTCGCCCAAGCGCAGGCCGCGGCTCAGATCGTTCTGGGCGATGCAGGATGCGACACCGCAGCCGCTTTCCGGGAGCGACTGGCCGAATGCCAGGATCTCGAGCGGCAGGCGGCTCGCCTGGCTGGCGAAAATGAACAGCGCGCCGGAGCCATCGATGCCCTTGCAGCCGCCAATGCCGGACTGGCGAACGGTTTGCGCCAGCAACTGCTGCAGCTCACGGTGCCAGCGGCCGGAGAACCGGCAGCCGTCCAGAGCCTGGATATGCTCCTGGAGCAGGTCCAGCAATCCCTGACCCGCCTCGACCGTCTGCAGACAGCGCTGGCCGAGAAGCGCCGCGACCTGGGTCAGACGGACAACGGCGACATGGCTGCCCGGCAGCAGCGCCTGCAGCAGCAGTTCCCCGGCGGTGCCGCTGAACTGTCAGATGCCCTGGATGTCTGGCTGAAGTCAGTCCGCGAATGGCTTGCGACAGCTACGGAAGCAGGCATGGAACCGGAATCGATATCGGATGCAGCGGTGAATGCGACGTCCGATGTACTGAAGGATGCGATGACGGATGTGATGTCGGATGCGATGATGGATGTGATGTCGGATACGGCAGCGGATGCTGCTGCATTGGCCGCTGCGGCAGCATTTCTCGCACCGTCGGGCCCCGTCGTGGACCAGACCGGCGGCCGACGTCCCGACATGACACGCAGCGGCAATAGCGCCAGCAGCCCTGACAGTACCGGCAATCCGACTGCCGGCAGCCCCGGCACCAGACTTGCCATGGACAAAGCCCGCCTGCTCCCTGCCGGGATTGACGCGCTGCAGGCCTGCCTGCAGCGGGAATCCGGGCGGGCGATCCGCCTCGATTCCGACCTGCGGCATCGCTTCAGCCAGCTGCGCAATCTTGAGGATGTCGACCTTGATCTCGCGGCGGTCGATCGTCGCCTCCAGGCGGTTCAGGAAGAATACGCAGCCCTGAAGCTGGCGCGCGAGGTGCTGGACGCGGCATTCCGGGAACTGCAGCAGAGCTTCGGTCCGCAGCTGAACCGGCGCGGCGGCGAAATCCTCGCCCGGCTCACGGACGGCCGTCATGTGGACATGCGGGTGGACCGAAGCCTGCAGATCCTCGTTCCCGACCCTGCCACCGGCCTGCTGCACGAATTCGACTACCTGAGCGGCGGCACCATCGACCAGGCCTATCTGGCGCTGCGGCTTGCCGTCGCCGAACTCGTCTGCGGACCGAACGGGCGCCTGCCGCTGCTGCTGGACGATGCCCTGCTGCAGTACGACGACCAGCGAGCCGGAGCAGCGCTTGCCTTCCTGCGCGAATATGCAGAAGAGCAGGATCTGCAGATCCTGCTCTTCACCTGTCATGGACGACTGCTGGATCAGCCGGTGGCGGTGATCCAAGTCTAGGTACGGCTCCGAAAACCGTCCGGATAGTTCAGCATTCGGCTGGTTCA